>NZ_JBANEO010000010.1:0-16526 GCF_037967085.1 Pseudomonas sp. CBC3 | reverse complement strand
GGAACGGCTTGTCGATGGCACGCTCAGGCTCGGGGATGTAGGCATCCAGAGTTTCGACCAGCTTGCGCACGGCCGACACACCCATTTCGTTGTCATCCTGACCGTTCAGCGCCATGAGCGCGGAGCCGATGATGATCGGAGTGTCATCGCCCGGGAAGTCATAGGTCGACAGCAGGTCGCGAACTTCCATCTCGACCAATTCCAGCAACTCGGCGTCGTCAACCATGTCGGCCTTATTCAGGAACACGACGATGTAGGGAACACCAACCTGACGGGACAGCAGGATATGCTCACGAGTCTGCGGCATGGGGCCGTCAGCAGCGGAGCAAACCAGGATAGCGCCGTCCATCTGCGCGGCTCCGGTGATCATGTTCTTCACATAGTCAGCGTGGCCCGGGCAGTCAACGTGAGCGTAGTGACGGATCGAGGAATCATATTCAACGTGGGAGGTGTTGATGGTGATACCACGAGCCTTCTCTTCCGGCGCATTGTCGATCTGCGAGAAGTCACGCGCCGAACCACCCCAAGTCTCAGCACAGACCTTGGTCAGCGCTGCAGTCAGGGTAGTCTTGCCATGGTCGACGTGACCAATGGTGCCGACGTTCAGGTGCGGTTTGTTACGTTCGAATTTTTCTTTAGCCACGACAGTAAACCTCTTACTTAAAGGGCTGAATCAACCTTGTTTTTTAACCAGTGCTTCGACGATATTCGACGGAGCCTCGGAGTACTTGGAGAATTCCATGGAGTAGCTTGCACGACCCTGGGACATAGACCGAACGTCAGTCGCATAACCGAACATTTCACCCAGCGGAACCTCGGCACGGATTACCTTACCAGTAACCGTATCTTCCATTCCCTGAATCAGGCCGCGACGACGATTGAGATCACCCATCACGTCACCCATGTAGTCCTCAGGGGTTACCACTTCTACCTTCATGATCGGCTCGAGCACCACTCCACCGCCCTTCTGGGCCAGCTGCTTGGTTGCCATAGAAGCCGCCACTTTGAACGCCATCTCGTTGGAGTCGACATCATGGTAGGAACCGTCGAAAACGGTCGCCTTTAGGCCAATGAGCGGATAACCGGCAACAACGCCGTTCTTCATCTGCTCCTCGATACCCTTCTGGATAGCCGGGATGTATTCCTTAGGAACCACACCGCCCACGACCTCGTTCACGAATACCAGTCCTTCCTGACCTTCGTCTGCCGGCGCAAAGCGGATCCAGCAATGACCGAACTGACCACGACCACCGGACTGGCGCACAAACTTGCCTTCGATTTCGCAGTTCTTGGTGATCTTCTCGCGGTAGGAAACCTGCGGCTTACCGATGTTGGCTTCGACGTTGAACTCGCGCTTCATGCGATCAACAAGGATATCCAGGTGCAGCTCACCCATGCCAGAGATGATCGTCTGGCCGGTTTCTTCATCGGTCTTGACACGGAACGACGGGTCTTCCTGAGCGAGCTTGCCCAGTGCGATACCCATCTTCTCCTGGTCAGCCTTGGTTTTCGGCTCTACTGCTACCGAGATAACCGGCTCCGGGAAGTCCATACGCTCAAGAATGATCGGCTTGTCAGCGTTGCATAGGGTGTCACCGGTAGTGACGTCCTTCATGCCGATCAGAGCAGCGATGTCGCCAGCGCGCACTTCTTTGATCTCTTCACGCTGGTTCGCATGCATCTGCACCATACGACCAACGCGCTCTTTCTTGCCCTTGACCGAGTTGATCACCGAGTCGCCCGAGGCTAGGACACCCGAGTAGACACGCACGAAGGTCAAAGTACCAACGAACGGGTCGGTGGCAATCTTGAACGCCAGAGCCGAGAACGGCTCATCATCGTCCGCATGACGCTCATCAAAGTCAGCATCAGCGAGCTCTTCTTTAGGCTTGTCGATGATGTCCGGATGAATACCCTTGATCGCAGGAATCTCGGTCGGAGCAGGCAGGAACTCGATAACGGCGTCGAGAACCAGAGGAACACCCTTGTTCTTGAAGGAAGAACCACAGACAGCCGGAACGATCTCGTTGGCAATGGTGCGCGCGCGCAAACCAGCCTTGATCTCTTCGACGGTCAGCTCTTCGCCTTCCAAGTACTTGTTCATCAGCTCTTCACTGGACTCGGCAGCCGCCTCAACCATGTTGGAGCGCCACTCTTCCGCCAGCTCCAGCATATCGGCAGGAATTTCTTCCTCACGATAGGTGGTGCCTTTATCGTCGTCGTTCCAGTAGATAGCCTTCATCTTGAGCAGGTCGACCTGGCCCTGGAAGCTATCTTCCGAACCAATAGCCAGCTGAATCGGTACTGGAGTGTGACCCAGACGATTCTTGATCTGAGCGACGACGCGCAGGAAGTTTGCACCCGCACGGTCCATCTTGTTCACGTACACAACACGCGGAACGCCGTACTTGTTGGCCTGACGCCATACGGTTTCGGACTGCGGCTCAACACCCGAGGTGCCGCAGAACACCACGACAGCGCCGTCGAGCACACGCAGCGAACGCTCTACTTCGATGGTGAAGTCAACGTGGCCAGGGGTATCGATGACGTTTACGCGATAGTTGTCGTACTGACCGGCTGAGCCCTTCCAGAAAGTGGTAACAGCAGCGGAGGTAATGGTGATACCGCGCTCCTGCTCCTGCACCATCCAGTCAGTAGTAGCCGCACCGTCATGCACCTCACCCATTTTATGGCTGAGACCTGTGTAGAACAGGATCCGCTCAGTCGTCGTGGTCTTGCCCGCATCAACGTGCGCACAAATACCAATGTTACGGTAGCGGTTAATTGCTGTGTTACGAGCCATAAAGCCCTCGCAAGTTGAGTGGTGCCAGAATTAGAAACGGTAGTGCGAGAACGCTTTGTTGGCTTCAGCCATACGGTGCACGTCTTCACGCTTCTTCACAGCAGCTCCCTTGCCTTCAAACGCATCCGACAGTTCGCCGGCCAAACGCAGAGCCATGGACTTCTCACCACGCTTGCGCGCAGCGTCCACCAGCCAGCGCATCGCCAGAGCGTTACGACGGGAAGGACGAACCTCGACCGGAACCTGGTAAGTCGCACCACCTACGCGGCGCGACTTCACTTCGACCAGCGGAGCGATGGCGTCGAGTGCTTTTTCGAAGATTTCCAGGGGATCGGTGTTCTTACGCTCTTTAACCTTTTCCAAGGCACCATAAACGATACGTTCTGCGACGGCTTTTTTGCCGCTCTCCATCACGTGGTTCATGAATTTGGCCAGGATCAGACTTCCGTATTTCGGATCGTCAAGGATCTCGCGCTTGGCTGCTACACGACGTCTTGGCATTGATAAGCCCTCAAACGGTCTTCAGGTTAGCTCGGGACTGTAACGGCGAGGTTACGCCCGACCTTACTCTTATCGACTCAAATAAAATGAAAATACGGTTACTTCGGACGCTTGGTGCCGTACTTGGAACGGCCCTGTTTACGATCCTTGACACCGGAGGTATCCAGCGAACCGCGCACGGTGTGATAGCGCACACCCGGAAGGTCTTTTACACGACCGCCACGGATCAGCACGACACTGTGCTCTTGCAGGTTGTGACCTTCACCACCGATGTAGGAAGCGACTTCAAAACCATTGGTCAGGCGAACACGGCATACTTTACGCAGCGCAGAGTTCGGTTTCTTTGGCGTGGTGGTGTACACACGAGTGCACACGCCACGGCGTTGCGGGCAGTTCTGCAGCGCAGGGACGTCGCTCTTCTCGACGACGCGCTTGCGCGGCTGGCGTACCAGCTGGTTAATCGTTGCCATCTACTAGCTCCACTGTTGTCTTTCGACACAAACGAAAATGGCAGAGCATAAAGCCCCGCCAAATTAGGGGTACAAGAGTCTAAAGAGCTTCCCACACCCCGTCAAGGCGCGCCCCGATTTGCATCGGGACTAACCTCAAGTCAGTTGCCGCTGAAATTCAGCGCTTCGGTCAGCGCCGCTTCCACTTCATCAGCACTCACACGAACCGGCTTTTCAGCATCGCGCTTGCGCTTGCGCTCGCTGTGATACTGCAGGCCGGTACCGGCCGGGATCAGGCGACCCACAACCACGTTCTCCTTCAAACCACGCAGGTAGTCGCGCTTGCCAGTAACCGCCGCTTCCGTCAGCACGCGAGTGGTCTCCTGGAACGACGCCGCGGAGATGAACGACTCGGTTGACAACGACGCCTTGGTGATCCCCAGAAGCACTCGTACGTATTTAGAAACGAACTTGTCCTCCATGGACAGGCGCTCGTTCTCTTCCAGTACCTGAGTCAGCTCCATCTGATCGCCCTTGATGAAGCTGGAGTCACCCGACTCAGCCACTTCAACCTTGCGCAGCATCTGCCTCAGGATGGTCTCGATGTGCTTGTCGTTGATCTTCACGCCCTGCAAGCGGTACACGTCTTGAATCTCGTTGACGATGTACTTGGCCAGCGCACTAACGCCCAGCAGACGCAGGATGTCGTGCGGGTTGCTCGGACCGTCAGAGATCACTTCGCCCTTATTCACCTGCTCGCCTTCGAAGACGTTGAGGTGACGCCACTTTGGAATCAGCTCCTCGTAAGGATCGGTGCCATCGGTTGGCGTGATGACCAAGCGGCGCTTGCCCTTGGTTTCCTTGCCGAACGAAATGGTGCCGCTGATTTCCGCCAGGATCGATGGCTCCTTCGGACGGCGCGCTTCGAATAGGTCGGCAACACGCGGCAGACCACCGGTGATGTCACGGGTCTTAGAGGTCTCCTGCGGGATACGCGCGATAACGTCACCGACGTTGATCTCAGCACCATCCGCCACCCCGACCAGCGCGTTGGCTGGAAGGAAGTACTGGGCTGGCACGTCGGTACCCGGCAGCAACAACTCCTTACCACTGGCGTCGACCATTTTGATAGCCGGACGAATGTCTTTGCCTGAGGCCGGGCGATCCTTCGGATCCATCACCTCGATGTTGGTCAAACCGGTAAGCTCGTCGGTCTGACGCTTGATGGTGATGTTTTCTTCCATTCCGACGAAGGTCACGACACCCTTCATCTCGGTGACGATCGGGTGGGTGTGCGGATCCCATTTTGCGACCACCGCACCGGCATCCACTTTGTCGCCTTCCTTGATGGAAATCACCGCACCGTAAGGCAGCTTGTAGCGCTCGCGCTCGCGCCCATAGTCATCTGCCACAGCCAGCTCACCGGAGCGGGAAACGGCAACCAGAGCGCCATCGGCACGCTCTACGTACTTGAGGTTATGCAGGCGAATGGTACCGCCATTCTTCACCATCACGTTGTCGACAGCCGAGGTCCGGCTCGCCGCACCACCGATGTGGAAGGTACGCATGGTGAGCTGAGTACCCGGCTCACCAATGGATTGCGCCGCGATGACGCCAACGGCTTCACCGATGTTCACCTGATGCCCGCGCGCCAGATCGCGACCGTAGCACTTGGCACAAATGCCGTAACGGGTTTCACAGGAAATCGGCGAGCGCACAATCACTTCGTCGATGCTGTTCAGCTCGATGAAATCGACCCATTGCTCGTCGATCAAGGTGCCCGCCGGCACCAGCACGTCGTCAGTGCCCGGCTTGAGAACATCACGCGCAATCACACGCCCCAGCACACGCTCGCCCAGCGGCTCGACCACGTCGCCGCCTTCGATGTGAGGGGTCATGTGCAGGCCTTGTTCGGTTCCGCAGTCGATCTCGGTCACTACCAGATCCTGCGCCACGTCGACCAGACGACGGGTCAGATAACCGGAGTTCGCGGTTTTCAGAGCGGTATCGGCCAGACCTTTACGAGCACCGTGGGTGGAGATGAAGTACTGGAGTACGTTCAGGCCCTCACGGAAGTTCGCGGTAATCGGCGTCTCGATGATAGAGCCGTCCGGCTTGGCCATCAGGCCACGCATACCGGCCAGCTGGCGGATCTGGGCAGCGGAACCCCGCGCACCCGAGTCGGCCATCATGTACATCGAGTTGAACGAATCCTGCTCGGCTTCGTTGCCGTCACGGTCGATGACCTTCTCTTTCGAGAGGTTGGCCATCATCGCCTTGGAAACTTCGTCGTTGGCCTTGGACCAGAGGTCGATCACCTTGTTGTACTTCTCGCCCTGGGTCACCAGGCCGGACGCGTACTGGCTCTCGATCTCCTTCACTTCCTCGGTTGCCGCGTCGATGATGTGCGCCTTTTCATCGGGGATGACGAAGTCGTTCACGCCGATCGATACACCGGAGATAGTCGAGTAGGCGAAACCGGTGTACATCAGCTGGTCGGCGAAGATGACGGTGTCCTTCAGACCCACCGTGCGATAGCACAGGTTGATCAGCTTGGAGATCGCCTTTTTCTTCATCGGCTGGTTGACCACATCGAACGCCATGCCGGCCGGAACGATCTGGAACAGCAGAGCACGGCCGACGGTGGTGTCGACGATGCGAGTGTTCCGGGTAATGGAGCCGTCACGATCCTTGATGGTCTCGTTGATGCGCACCTTGACCCGCGCGTGCAGAGAAGCCTCACCGGCGCGGAACACGCGGTCGACTTCCTGCAGATCGGCGAACACCCGGCCTTCGCCTTTGGCATTGATGGCTTCGCGGGTCATGTAATACAGACCCAGTACCACGTCCTGCGACGGCACGATGATCGGCTCGCCGTTAGCGGGCGAGAGGATGTTGTTGGTCGACATCATCAGCGCACGCGCTTCGAGCTGGGCTTCCAGCGTCAGCGGGACGTGAACGGCCATCTGGTCACCGTCGAAGTCGGCGTTGTACGCCGCACAGACCAGCGGGTGCAGCTGGATCGCTTTACCTTCGATCAGCACCGGCTCGAACGCCTGGATACCCAGACGGTGCAGGGTCGGCGCACGGTTGAGCAGCACGGGATGTTCGCGGATGACTTCGGCGAGAACGTCCCAAACTTCAGGCAGCTCGCGCTCGACCATCTTCTTGGCGGCCTTGATGGTGGTCGCCATGCCGCGCATTTCCAGCTTGCCGAAAATGAACGGTTTGAACAGCTCGAGGGCCATCTTCTTTGGCAAGCCGCACTGGTGCAGACGCAGGGTCGGGCCGACGGTGATAACCGAACGACCGGAATAGTCCACGCGCTTGCCCAGCAGGTTCTGACGGAAACGACCCTGCTTGCCCTTGATCATGTCGGCCAGGGATTTCAGCGGGCGCTTGTTCGAACCGGTAATGGCACGGCCGCGACGGCCGTTGTCCAGCAGCGCGTCGACCGCTTCCTGCAGCATGCGCTTTTCGTTGCGCACGATGATGTCCGGCGCGGACAGATCGAGCAGGCGCTTGAGGCGGTTGTTACGGTTGATGACGCGGCGATACAGATCATTCAGATCGGAGGTCGCGAAGCGGCCGCCATCCAGAGGAACCAGCGGACGCAGATCCGGCGGCAGCACCGGCAGAACGGTAAGCACCATCCACTCGGGCAGGTTTCCCGAGCCATGGAAGGCTTCCATCAGCTTGAGACGCTTGGATAGCTTCTTGATCTTGGTTTCCGAGTTGGTCTGCGGAATCTCTTCACGCAGGCGACCAATCTCGTGCTCCAGGTCGATTTCGTGCAGCAGCTCGCGCACGGCTTCGGCACCCATGCGGGCGTCGAAGTCGTCACCGAACTCTTCGAGCGCTTCGAAGTACTGCTCGTCGTTCAACAGCTGGCCTTTTTCGAGCGTGGTCATGCCCGGATCGATTACCACGTAGCTCTCGAAATAGAGCACGCGCTCGATATCACGCAGGGTCATGTCCAGCAGCAGACCGATACGGGACGGCAGCGACTTCAGGAACCAGATGTGAGCGACCGGCGAAGCCAGTTCGATGTGCGCCATGCGCTCACGGCGCACCTTGGCAAGCGCAACTTCAACGCCGCACTTCTCGCAGATCACACCGCGGTGCTTGAGGCGCTTGTACTTGCCGCACAGGCACTCGTAGTCCTTGACCGGACCAAAGATCTTGGCGCAGAACAGGCCGTCGCGCTCAGGCTTGAACGTACGGTAGTTGATGGTCTCCGGTTTCTTCACTTCACCGAAGGACCAGGAACGGATCATCTCGGGCGACGCCAACGCGATCTTGATGGCATCGAACTCTTCGATTTGACCCTGGTTTTTCAATAGATTCAGCAGGTCTTTCAAGGCCTTTCCTCCCAGCGGAGCAGGGAGCGAACCAACGTTCACTCCCGATATGCGTCGCGTGTTATTCGGTTTCCAGATCGATGTCGATACCCAACGAACGGATCTCTTTGATCAGTACGTTGAAGGACTCCGGCATACCCGGCTCCATGCGGTGATCGCCGTCCACGATGTTCTTGTACATCTTGGTCCGACCGTTCACGTCGTCCGACTTGACGGTCAGCATTTCCTGCAGGGTGTAGGCCGCGCCGTAGGCTTCCAGCGCCCAGACCTCCATCTCCCCGAAACGCTGACCACCGAACTGTGCCTTACCACCCAGCGGCTGCTGGGTAACCAGGCTGTAGGAACCGGTAGAACGCGCATGCATCTTGTCGTCGACCAGGTGGTTGAGCTTGAGCATGTACATGTAGCCGACGGTAGTGGTGCGCTCGAACTTGTTGCCGGTACGTCCATCGAACAGCTGCATCTGGCCGCTTTCCGGCAGATCGGCCAGTTTCAGCATGGCCTTGATCTCGCGCTCCTTGGCCCCATCGAACACCGGAGTGGCCATAGGCACACCCTTGCGCAGATTGCTGGCCAGGTCGAGCACTTCCTGATCGTTCAGATCGTCCAGGCTTTCCTGACGACCGCCGATCTCGTTGTAGATCTCATGCAGGAACTTGCGCAGCTCGGCAACCTTGCGCTGCTCTTCGAGCATCAGGTTGATCTTCTCGCCCAAGCCCTTGGCCGCGAGGCCCAGGTGGGTTTCAAGGATCTGACCGACGTTCATCCGCGAAGGTACGCCCAGCGGGTTCAGTACGATATCCACCGGTGTACCGTTGGCATCGTGCGGCATGTCTTCCACCGGCATGATCACCGAGACTACACCCTTGTTACCGTGGCGACCCGCCATCTTGTCGCCCGGCTGGATGCGACGTTTGATAGCCAGGTAGACCTTGACGATCTTCAGCACGCCCGGCGCTAGGTCATCGCCCTGCTGCAGCTTGCGCTTCTTGTCTTCGAACTTGTCGTCGAGCAGCACGCGACGGTCGGAAATGTAGGCCTGGGCCTTTTCCAACTGCTCGTTGAGCGCGTCGTCGGCCATGCGCAACTTGAACCACTGACCATGCTCGAGACCGTCAAGGATCTCGTCGGTAATCACGGCGCCCTTCTTCAGGCCTGCGCCACCTTCGGCGGTCGCGCCGACCAGGGCCGAACGCAGACGCTCGAAGGTGGCGCCCTCGACGATGCGGAACTCCTCGTTGAGGTCCTTGCGGATCTCGTCGAGCTGCATCTTCTCGATGGCCAGCGCGCGCGAGTCGCGCTCCACGCCGTCACGGATGAACACCTGCACGTCGATGACAGTGCCCTTCGTGCCGGTTGGCACACGCAGGGAGGTGTCCTTCACGTCGGATGCCTTCTCACCGAAGATCGCACGTAGCAGTTTCTCTTCCGGCGTCAGCTGGGTTTCGCCCTTCGGCGTGACCTTGCCCACCAGAATGTCGCCCGGACCGACTTCGGCACCCACGTATACGATGCCCGCCTCGTCCAGCTTGTTCAGCGCAGCTTCACCCACGTTGGGGATATCCGCAGTGATTTCCTCTGGGCCGAGTTTGGTATCACGCGATACGCAGGTCAGCTCCTGAATGTGAATGGTGGTGAAGCGATCCTCCTGAACCACGCGCTCCGACAGGAGGATGGAGTCCTCGAAGTTGTAGCCGTTCCAGGGCATGAACGCGACGCGCATGTTCTGCCCCAGTGCCAGCTCACCCATATCGGTGGACGGGCCGTCAGCCATGATGTCACCACGCTCGACCACATCACCCTTGCTCACCAGCGGACGCTGGTTGATGCAGGTGTTTTGGTTGGAACGGGTGTATTTGGTCAGGTTGTAGATATCGACACCGGCTTCGCCCGTCTCAACCTCATCATCATGAACGCGCACGACCACGCGACTGGCATCGACCGAATCGATGACACCGCCACGGCGAGCGACCACGCAGACGCCGGAGTCCCGCGCTACGTTGCGCTCCATCCCGGTGCCTACCAGCGGCTTGTCCGAACGCAGAGTCGGCACAGCCTGACGCTGCATGTTGGAGCCCATGAGTGCGCGGTTGGCGTCGTCGTGCTCAAGGAACGGGATCAGCGAGGCTGCGACGGAAACCACCTGCTTCGGCGATACGTCCATCAGCGTCACGTCTTCCGGCGCCTTGACGGTGAATTCGTTCAAGTGGCGCACGGCAACCAGCTCGTCGACCAGCTTGCGGCCTTCCAGCTTGGCGCTGGCCTGGGCAATCACATGGTCAGCCTCTTCGATGGCTGACAGGAATACGATTTCATCTGTGACTTCGCCTTCCTTGACCACACGGTACGGGCTTTCCAGGAAGCCGTACTGGTTGGTGCGCGCATAGGCGGCCAGCGAGTTGATCAGACCGATGTTCGGACCTTCAGGGGTTTCGATCGGGCAGACGCGACCGTAATGGGTCGGGTGTACGTCACGCACTTCGAAGCCGGCACGCTCGCGGGTCAGACCACCTGGGCCGAGTGCGGAGACGCGGCGCTTGTGAGTGATCTCGGACAGCGGGTTGTTCTGGTCCATGAACTGCGACAGCTGGCTGGAACCGAAGAACTCCTTCACCGCCGCCGCAACCGGCTTGGCGTTGATCAGGTCCTGCGGCATCAGGCCTTCGCTTTCAGCCATGGACAGACGTTCCTTGACCGCACGCTCGACGCGCACCAGGCCAACACGAAACTGATTCTCGGCCATTTCGCCGACGCAACGTACGCGGCGGTTACCCAAGTGGTCGATGTCGTCGACGATGCCCTTGCCGTTACGGATATCGACCAGGGTCTTGAGCACGGCAACGATGTCCTCGCGGCTCAGCACGCCGGAACCTTCGATCTCGGCGCGACCGATACGGCGGTTAAACTTCATCCGGCCGACAGCTGACAGATCGTAACGCTCAGAGGCGAAGAACAGGTTGTTGAACAGCGTCTCAGCGGCGTCCTTGGTTGGCGGCTCGCCAGGACGCATCATGCGATAAATTTCGACCAGCGCTTCGAGCTGATTGGTGGTCGAATCGATCTTCAAGGTGTCGGAGATGAACGGACCACAATCGATGTCGTTGGTATATAGGGTCTCGAAGCGGACCACCTGCGCCTTGACGATCTTGGCCAGCACTTCGACGGTCAGCTCGGTGTTGCACTCGGCGATGATCTCGCCAGTCGCCGGATGCACGATCGCCTTGGCCACAGTGCGGCCCAGCACGTAGTCCATCGGCATCTCGAGTTCCTTGATGCCGGACTTGTCGAGCTGATTGATATGGCGAGCAGTGATACGACGACCTTGTTCGACGATGACCTTGCCGCTTCCGTCGGTGATGTCGAACGACGCGATCTCGCCGCGCAGACGCTGCGCGACCAGCTCGAGCGAGAGCAATTCACCCTTCACGTGGAAGACGTTGGTGTCGTAGAAGGCGTCGAGGATTTCTTCGGTGCTGTAGCTCAGCGCGCGCAGCAATACCGAGGCAGGCAACTTGCGGCGGCGGTCGATACGCACGAATACGGCATCCTTCGGATCGAACTCGAAGTCTAGCCAGGAACCGCGATAAGGAATGATGCGCGCGGAATACAGCAGCTTGCCTGAGCTATGAGTCTTGCCACGGTCGTGGTCGAAGAAGACACCCGGCGAGCGGTGCAACTGGGAGACGATGACGCGCTCGGTACCGTTGATGATGAAGGTACCGTTCTCTGTCATCAGGGGGATTTCCCCCATGTAGACTTCCTGTTCTTTGATGTCCTTGATTGCCTTGCTCGACGATTCCTTGTCGAAAATGATCAGGCGCACCTTGACTCGCAGCGGAACCGCAAAGGTCACGCCGCGCAGCACGCACTCCTTGACGTCAAATGCCGGCTCGCCGAGGCGGTAGCCGACGTACTCCAGCGCTGCATTGCCGGAATAGCTGATAATCGGAAAAACGGATTTGAAGGCTGCGTGCAAGCCAATATCGCGGAACTGATCCTTTGTCGCTCCCGCCTGCAGGAATTCGCGATACGAATCCAGCTGGATGGCCAAAAGATACGGCACGTCCATCACGTGCGGTAACTTGCTAAAGTCCTTGCGGATTCGTTTTTTCTCAGTGTATGAGTAAGCCATCAGCGTTCCCCAGCTTGGTCACCTGCTTGTTTGGCTTCTCCCGACGGGAGCAGCCAGAAAATCTTGCGAATCCCATGATTCGCGCCGCCCATCGGAGCGGCTTTTCCAGTCCAGCCGCCCGACAAACATCGCGCAGCTATAACGGAAAAAGGCCGGTGGCAAAAGCCACCAGCCGTCAGCCTTACGCGAGTCGCTTCGGCTGTAGACGCAAGGTCGGCGCTTACTTGAGCTCGACTTTGGCGCCAGCCTCTTCCAGAGCCTTCTTGGCTGCTTCCGCTTCGTCCTTGGAGACGCCTTCCTTGACCACGCCAGGGGCGCCATCAACAACGGCCTTGGCTTCTTTCAGGCCCAGGCCGGTCAGCTCGCGAACGGCCTTGATCACGTTCACTTTCTTGTCGCCAGCTTCAAGCAGCATAACGTTGAACTCGGTCTGCTCTTCAGCAGCAGCAGCGGCCGGGCCAGCTGCAGCAACGGTCGCGGCAGCAGCAGTAACGCCGAACTTTTCTTCCATTGCCTTGATCAGTTCAACAACCTGCATCACGGACATTTCGGAAACGGCGTTGATGATATCTTCGTTGGTCAGAGCCATGACTCTAGTTCCTGTATATAGGTGACGGCCTGCGGCCATCTAATTCAAAAGAGATTGGAAAGAACCACGCACGCCTTAAGCGGCAGCGGCTTCCTTCTGGTCGCGAACGGCCGCCAGAGTACGAGCCAGCTTGCTGGTAGCGCCTTGAATCACGCTCATCAGCTGCGAAATGGCTTCGTCGTAGGTCGGCAGGGTTGCCAGCACGTCGATCTGATTGGCTGCGAGGAACTGACCCTCGAACGCAGCGGCCTTGATCTCGAACTTGTCCTGACCCTTGGCAAATTCCTTAAAGATACGGGCAGCAGCGCCCGGATGCTCATTGGAGAATGCGATAAGGGTCGGGCCTTTGAACACGTCGTTGAGCACGTCGAACTGAGTGCCTTCAACGGCGCGCTTGAGCAGGGTGTTACGTACGACACGTACGTAAACGCCGGCTTCGCGGGCCTCTTTACGGAGTCCGGTCATGGCCCCTACGGTCACGCCACGGGCATCAGCCACGACAGCGGACAGGGCAGCACTGGCAGCCTCGTTGACTTCAGCGACGATGGCCTTCTTGTCTTCGAGTTTGATTGCCACGGGTTTTACTCCTGGATGTTACCGGTTCATCCGGTCGAAACCGGACGGGTTTTGGTGTCTGATTCGGTACGAATCGGGAGCACCTCTGCGTAGGCTTGAAGAAGCGAGCTTCAACGGTTTAAGGCTTGCGCCGCCTACGGTCTTGGATAGCCCCCGCCAGGCAGGGACCCCAATCTTGCACCGCCCCGATTACCGGAGCGGATCGTCTTACGCGTCGAGGGAAGCCTGGTCGATGACCAGTCCCGGACCCATGGTGGTGCTCAGGGTCACGCGCTTGACGTAAATACCTTTTGAAGTGGACGGCTTCAGACGCTTGAGGTCGGACAGCAGCGCCTCAACGTTCTGCTTGAGCTGACCGGCCTCAAAACCAACCTTGCCCACGGAGCTGTGGATGATGCCGTTCTTGTCAGTGCGGAAACGAACCTGACCAGCCTTGGCATTCTTGACTGCGGTCGCAACGTCCGGAGTCACGGTACCGACCTTGGGGTTCGGCATCAGGCCACGCGGACCAAGGATCTGGCCCAGCTGACCGACAACGCGCATCGCGTCCGGGGAAGCGATGACCACGTCATAGTTCAGGTCGCCGCCTTTCATTTCGGCAGCCAGCTCGTCCATGCCAACGCGATCAGCGCCGGCAGCTAGAGCAGCTTCCGCGCCCGGACCTTGGGTGAATACGGCTACGCGAACGGTCTTGCCGGTACCGTTCGGCAGAACGGTTGCACCACGAACGACCTGGTCGGATTTACGCGGATCCACACCCAGGTTGATGGCGATGTCGAAGGATTCGGTGAACTTGACGGCCGACAGTTCGGACAGCAAGGTTGCAGCCTCTTCAAAACCGTACTGCTTGCCCGCTTCGATCTTCTGGGCAATTGTCTTCTGACGCTTGGTCAACTTAGCCATTACACGCCCTCCACGTTCAGGCCCATGCTGCGAGCCGAACCAGCGATGGTCCGTACGGCAGCTTCCATTTCGGCAGCGGTCAGATCAGCCTGCTTGGTCTTGGCGATCTCTTCCAGCTGGGCACGGGTAACAGTGCCGACCTTCTGGGTGTTGGGACGAGCCGAACCGCTGGTGACGCCAGCAGCTTTCTTCAGCAGCACAGCTGCCGGAGTGCTCTTGGTTTCAAACGTGAAGCTGCGATCGCTGTAAACAGTGATAATCACAGGAGTCGGCAGACCAGGCTCTTGGCCTTGGGTGCGGGCGTTGAACGCCTTGCAGAACTCCATGATGTTCACGCCATGCTGACCCAGTGCAGGGCCGACCGGCGGCGACGGGTTGGCCTGACCGGCCTTTACCTGAAGCTTGATATAAGCTTGAATCTTCTTAGCCATAGCTACTCCGTTACGGGTTCAAGCGCCTTTCGGCTCCCCTGTTTACTTGTTTATCCCAGTGACGACAAAACCCCGCAGCGGCTAGCTGCGGGGTGGGGATACTTTCTTCAGTTAGACCTTCTCGACCTGACTGAACTCCAACTCTACCGGCGTAGAGCGACCGAAGATAAGAACAGCCACCTGAATACGGCTCTTCTCGTAGTTGACTTCTTCAACCACACCATTGAAATCTGCGAATGGACCATCCGCGACACGCACAACCTCGCCAGGCTCGAACAAGGTTTTCGGCTTGGGCTTGTCGCTACCGTCAGCAACACGACGCAGAATGGCCTCAGCTTCCTTGTCGGTAATGGGCGCAGGCTTGTCCGCCGTACCACCAATGAAGCCCATCACTCGCGGCGTGTCCTTGACCAGGTGCCACGCACCCTCGGCCATGTCCATCTGCACCAGCACATACCCAGGAAAGAACTTGCGCTCACTTTTGCGCTTCTGCCCGTTACGCATCTCCACGACTTCTTCGGTGGGGACCAGAATCTCGCCGAAATGCTCTTCCATACCGGCAAGCTTGACGCGCTCGATCAGCGAGCGCATGACATGCTTCTCGTAACCCGAGTAAGCATGAACCACATACCAACGCTTAGCCACGGGACACCCTTAACCTACGACCATAGAAACCAGCCAACCGAGCAGGGAATCCAACCCCCACAACAGCAGCGCCATAACCAGCACGACCGCCAAAACAATCAATGTGGTCTGAGTGGTTTCTTGACGGGTCGGCCAAACGACTTTGCGAATCTCGACGCGCGCTTCCTTCAGCAGAACGAAGAAAGCACGACCTTTTGATGTCTGCAGCGCAACCAAAGCAGCGACGACCGCAACGACAAGAAGGGCAATAACCCTATACAGAATCGGCTCCGCAGCGTAGTACTGATTACCCACGACAGCCACGACCACCAAAGCAGCAACAACAAACCACTTCACCAAATCGAAGCGCGTGTCTTTGGCTTCTGCTTTGACATTCATCTGCGAGAACCCTGTAAAAAACTGCCAAATTCGATATTGAAGTTGGCAGGCCAGGAGGGAATCGAACCCCCAACCTGCGGTTTTGGAGACCGCCGCTCTGCCAATTGAGCTACTGGCCTAACAAGAGTCAGGCCGACTATTATGCCGACCCGATTGAAACAGATCAAACGATTATTCGATGATCTTGGCAACCACGCCGGCACCGACGGTACGGCCACCTTCGCGAATCGCGAAGCGCAGGCCGTCTTCCATGGCGATCGGAGCGATCAGGGTGACAACCATCTTGATGTTGTCGCCCGGCATGACCATTTCCACGCCTTCCGGCAGCTCGCAGTTACCGGTCACGTCAGTGGTACGGAAGTAGAACTGCGGACGGTAGCCCTTGAAGAACGGAGTGTGACGCCCACCTTCTTCCTTGCTCAGGACGTAGACTTCGCCTTCGAACTTGGTGTGCGGCTTGATGGTGCCCGGCTTGGCCAAAACCTGACCACGCTCGACGTCATCACGCTTGGTGCCGCGCAGCAGCACGCCAACGTTCTCACCAGCACGACCTTCGTCGAGCAGCTTGCGGAACATTTCAACGCCGGTGCAGGTAGTCTTGGTCGTGGCACGGATACCAACGATCTCGATTTCTTCCTGGACCTTGACGATGCCACGCTCGACACGACCAGTAACAACGGTACCGCGGCCAGAGATCGAGAACACGTCTTCGATCGGCATCAGGAACGGCTTGTCGATGGCACGCTCAGGCTCGGGGA
>NZ_JBANEO010000009.1:0-21508 GCF_037967085.1 Pseudomonas sp. CBC3 | reverse complement strand
ATGGCGGATGGCAACGCTGGAGACGGTCGCACCCGGTTGTAGGCATTCCTGAACGACCTGGACCTTGAACGGTTTGGGGTAAGAGCTTCGTTGGCGCATGGAAATCCTAACGTTAAGGACGAACGCGTCCGCTTAAAAATACGCGGACACCATCGCCCTTAATGCTGGAGTTCGGAAGGTGACTTGGCTGGACGCTTACATTTCGCAAGCTCTTAAAACAGGTACGCAGCCAAGGTCGTCAACCTAGGGCCGATGATGCCAGGACATTGATGACACGAAACTTGGGGCTGGCCGGCGCCGCCGACCTGTTTGGTACACAACTAGGTAACGATGAGCTTGCTATTTTGGAGCTTGATCTCTACGCGGAACTGGCCAGCGTGCGTCCCTATGATGATGCCCTGCGGGCACTGGAAAGCCTTAAGAGAGCGGGGCTGAAAGTGGCGCTGTGCTCCAACTTGGCTACCCCCTATGCCATACCTGCCAAGTTGCTACTGCCTGAGTTTGACGCCTATGCCTGGAGCTTCGAGGTGGGCGCGATCAAACCGGAGCCAGCGATCTACGAACATCTGCTAAAGCGGTTGGGTTGCAAAGCGTCTTCCATTGCAATGATCGGCGATACATTGGAGGCCGATGTGTTCGGTCCCGAAAGGCTGGGAATGCATGGCTTCCACCTCCAGCGCGATGCCATCCGTGGTCCTGACCGATTAGCTAGCCTGATCGAATTTGCAGACCACATTTTGGGCACGGGGACTGTCACTAGAACGTAGCACTAGCGCACATCGAGGTCGCCTCCAGCTATCGGCCTTCAGTTCAAGCACTCACAACTCGCTTGTAGTGCTTTTCCTGACGATGGCGCTCCCAAAGTCCGTTCGCGCATTGGCCGCAGCGGTTGTGATCACTCAGGCATTCGTAGAGCTGATTGGTTAAGCGGGGCTACCACCAACAGCGTGAAGGAAAGCCGATCAGTGCGGCTTCGTCTCGCTGATGGACTTTGCAGCCCACGTTCTACAATACCCACCATCCGCTAACGGCTAAAGCTGCGTCGCCAGTTTTAGCTGACGCCGCTAGACCCGGATGGCTTAGAGGCATGACGACGCCTTTTTCTGTAACGGGAGCTTCTTTAGCTCTTGAGCGCCAGAATACGCCGAGCGCCGTTTAGAACGATGAATCCCACAACGGTACCGATAATCAGGTCTGGGTAGTTTGACCCAGTCCAAGCGACGAGCGCTCCGGCGACTATAACCCCCATGTTGATGACCACATCATTGGCGGAGAATATCCAGCTCGCTTTCATGTGAGCACCACCTTCCCGGTGTTTGGAAATCAGCAGCAAACAACCCGTGTTGGCGAGCAATGCCAGGAACGCGACGGCCATCATTATCAGCGACTCGGGCTCGCTGCCGAATATAAAGCGTCTGACCACCTCTACGAGCACGCCGAGGGCCAAAATCAGCTGGAGCACACCAGCAAGGTGTGCAGCACGCACCTGCAGATTGACGCTGCGCCCAACCGCATAAAGGGCCAGGCCGTACACTGCCGCGTCAGCGAACATGTCGAGCGAATCGGCAATCAGACCTGCGGACCTGGCGATCAGGCCAGCAGTCATCTCTACCACGAACATGAAGGCGTTGATGCCTAGCAGTAAACGTAGGGAGCGGGATTCCTGTGTAGAGTTCGCCGGATTCTCGGCGGCTTTGATCATCTCTGGGTCTGCCGCGACAGTTTTCTGAAGAGTGGCGCCTAGCCCTAACGTCGCCAGCTTTTTGGTTATGGGCTCAACGGCACTGTCATGCATGACATCTAACCGACGGTCCGACAGATCAAAAGTCAGCTTCCGAACTCCGTCCAAACCATTCAGCGCCAAGCGGATCATTCGCTCTTCTGATGGACAATCCATCTTGGGCACGGCGTAAACACTGACCCATTGCCCCGTCGTATCGGAAGGGTTTTGCACATCGGCATCAGCGGCTGGCGTCGCATCGCAGCCGCAGGGACCATCGGACTTGCTCATGATACGGCTCCACTTGAAATCGAAGATGGGATCATTAAAAGCCTTATAGCTACTATAAGGTCAATAACGCAGAGCCGATGAGGATTCACACGATGCGCATTGGTCAGTTAGCAAGGCTAATAGGGATTGATACACAGACGATCCGCTTCTATGAGCAGCAGGGCTTGTTGCCACCGCCTGATCGCCAGGCGAACGGCTATCGTGTCTACACCGAGAAGCATGGCGAGCGGCTAGCTTTCATCCGGCGCTGCCGAATCTTGAATCTGTCACTTCCAGAGATTCACGCACTCCAAAGCTACCAGGATGACCCTCGCCAGCCTTGTACGGCCGTCAATGCCTTACTCGATGATCACATTTCTCAAGTCAGATCCCAGATAACCGCTCTGCAATCACTCGAACGACAACTCGTTTCACTGCGGGCTAATTGCAACGATGGGCGGGAAGTTGAGGCTTGCGGCATTCTCGCCGGAATTAGCGAGGACGCATGCATTAAATGAACGGCGTTGGGGCTTGCGGGCCTGGTTACCCGGCCAACGCGCATGCCCTCGAAATGGTTGTTTGTCCCTGTGGTTTTTGCCCCTTCGTAGTGATGGCTGTCTCCGTGCGGTATCACTTTGAGTCAGGCCTGCCGAGGAAACGTGAGTTCAAACGTGGTCCGACCGTCTTTGCTGGCGACGGCCACGTGGCCTTTGTGGAGGTTCATCACTGAGCGGACAATCGCTAGCCCCAATCCTGCCCCGCGAGGTTGTATGCCGTTAACGCGGTAAAAGCGGTCGAACAGATGTGGGAGATGATCCGATTCGATAGTCGCGCCATGATTGGTGACAGCCAGCGAGACGATGTCTACGTCCTCCTCAAGGATCTTAAGTTCGACCGTACTGCCAGTATTTGAATGCCGCAGCGCGTTGGATAGCAGGTTGGAAATGGCCCGCTGGACCATAAGTCGATTTCCCAAAATCATGGCATCGCCCGTTACTGTCGTAGCGACTCCCGCTTCTTCGGCAAGGACTTCGAAGTATTCACATACGCGCCTCGCCTCGCTTCCTAAAGATAATTGTTCGAGCTTCAGTGCTGGGCTGGCGTGGCTGGCCTGGGCGAGAAACAGCATGTCTGACACGATTCGATCCATGCGTTCGAGTTCTTCAACCGACGACTCGATCACCTCCCGATAATGCTCCTTGCTTCGCTCACGCACCAAAGTCACCTGCGCCTTGCCTATCAGGTTGTTCAGCGGAGTTTTTAACTCATGAGCCACATCGTCCGAGAATTGTGACAGTTGCTGAACGCCGTCATCGAGTCGATGAAGCATTACGTTGAGGCTGTGCGCCAATGCCTGGAGCTCTTGCGGAAGCCGATCGGTGCGGATTCGAGGTGATAGATCCTGTGTAGATACCTTAGTCGCCAAGGCCCGGAACTTGCGAAGCGGCCGCAAGCCATTTTGGGCGATTAGCCATCCAGCCAATCCGATCAATATCAGTAGCATCGGCACGGTCACTAAGGCCGAGCGCAGGAATGCAGCCACCAGCCGTTGATCGGCACTGCGATCTTGCGAAAGTAAAAGCGTCATTGGAGCCAGTCCCGGGACTTGGATTTGCTTGCGCCCGGTTAGCATCTGCACGCCATCTTTCGTTGTCCAGCCAAGATAGTCGCCGTCCCTGCTCACGAGATCCAGCTGCTGCGGCGCATTGGCGAATCGGCCGATACTGAAAATGGGTGATTTCGCTGTATCGCCGATGACCGTAATCGAAAGGTTGTCATGGCCGAGTACGGTATCGCTCAATGCGTGTTGCCAGGAGCGGCCCATACGGGCTTTGGTGTCTTCGAGGAGTCCATGATCGATCTGAGAGAGCTTGGCCGTCACTTCCTCCTGGGCGCGCAGTTCCAGTTGGCGCACCAGTACCCAGTAGCTCAGTGCAATCAGCAGCGCGACCAAAGCGGCGCCGGTCAGTGTGATTTGAAGCGCGAGACGCGATGCGAGGCTGAGTGGCTTCAAGGCCGCGCCTCCAGCACGTAGCCCACACCCCGGATGGTGTGTATCAGGCGATCGCCGAAGGGTTCGTCCACTTTCATCCGCAGGCGACGAATCGCAACATCCACCACATTGGTATCGCAGTCGAAATTGATGTCCCACACCATGGCAGTTATTTCCGTACGCGTGAGGACTTCGCCAGTCCGGCGCATGAGCAGATGCAATAACGCAAATTCTTTGCTGGTGAGGTCGATACGCTGACCGCTCCGGTAAGCCCTATGCCGGGCCGGGTCCAGTTCGAGGTCGGCTACACGCAGGTTGCTCGGAAGTGTGACTGCCTCGCCTCGCCGCAACAGTGTCCGGATACGGGCAAGCAGCTCGGGGAACTGGAACGGCTTGACCAGATAGTCGTCGGCGCCCGATTCCAAGCCGCGGACTTTTTGCTCTAAGCGGCCATTGGCAGTCAGCATGATGACGCGTGTCTGCTTACGCCGCCTGATGAGTTCGAGAACCTCCCACCCATCCATGGTTGGCAGATTCACATCTAGCAGCACGATGTCATAGTCGTTCTGCAGTGCCAGGTGAAACCCATCGAGGCCATCACTTACGCAATCGACCAAGTAACCACATTCGATAAGACCCTGCTGCAAGTATTCCGCAGCTTTGATCTCGTCTTCGACAACCAGGATGCGCATGTTTTGAGGTAACTCGGCAAGGAGGTGCGCGGTAAGCGGAACCAAAAAAATCCATGTAGTAACTAGGTCAAGACGAAAGCGGCTTGGCTCTAGCGTGAAAGGCAGAGGCGAAAAGATCTGCCCAGGGAAGCGGGAAGCACTTTAACGCGGTAAAAGCCCTGTGAGGGCTATCTTGCGAATTTGTAATCTACCGGTCATTTGGTTGACCCGCAGCGCGAGCGGGTGCACCAAACGAAAAAAGGCGCCCTGATGGGCGCCTGAAACACATCTTCAAACCAAGGGAGCAAAACTAAAGAAGATGTGGTGTTGCTCATGGTGTTTCACAAGATCGAGAGAGGGTACTCGGCGATGAATCGGACCTCATCGAGGTCGGACTCGAAAGCAGTCGCCCGCGTGGTAGCCTGGCGCACCCGCAGAGACAAATCCTTGAGAGAGCCAGTCTGTACAACGTAGCGGGCTTCGACGTCGCGTTCCCAGCGGTTCTGTCCCGTCAGCGGCGCACCGTTATCGTCTTGGCGCATGTACACCTCGTTCGCGTTGCTGTAATCGGCGCCCCAACCGCGGGCGTAGCGGGTCATGAAAGTAAGCCCGGGTATGCCGTACTCCGCCATGTTCAGGTCGTAGCGCAGCATCCAGGACTGCTCTTTAGGTGAGTTGAAATCACTGTACTGAATGGAGTTGTTCAGGTAGATCGAGTCCGCCTGGCGCAAGTAGTCAAAGTCGTTGTTACCGTTGTTTCGCTGATACGACGCCGTGACGGTGTGCGCGCCGAAGGCGACACCCAGGCTGGAGCTCCAGATGTTGTTGTTGAACTCGCCCAGCAACTCACGGCCTTCGTCGGTTGCCTTGTAATAGTTGAAGCTGGCCAGCAGCGCGACGATATCGGAGAGCGGATAGGTGGCCGACGCACCGAAGTAATGCTGGTTCCAGGCATCTTTGAGGCGGCTGGTGTACAGGCTAAGACTGATATTTTCATTCACGCTGTAGTCACCGCCTGCGTAGCCGAGCCAAGGCGCGTCTACGCCCCCGCCGTAGAAGGTGACGAAGTCTTCGTTCATGTTACTGGTGTTGGGCTGGCTCATCGCGTGCAAGCGGCCTCCCTGAAGGGTGAGGTCGTCCAGCGAGTTGTTCACAACGGTGACACCCTTGAAAGACTCCGGCAGCAGCCGAGAGTCGCCGAAGTGCACGACAGGTGTAGTGGGAAATACATCGCCGGCCTTGATCTCGGTGTCCAGCAAGCGTGCTTTCACCGCGCCCCCCACCCGTGTGAAGTCATCCTCAGGATCGCCAGCGCTGTCGTGGGGAAGCAGGTCGATGCTGCCGCCCACACCGGAGCGCCCCGAACCGGAGTCGAGCTTGAGGCCGAGCATGGCGAAAGCGTCGAAGCCAATCCCTACCGAGCCTTGGGTATATCCGGACTCGAAGAAGGCCATCAATCCGTGGGCCCATTCCTCGGAGTAGCCATTGCCGGCGGCACTCTCACCGTCGCGAAAATCCCGATTGAAATAGAAGTTGCGATTTATCAGCGATAGCGTGCTGCCTTCGATGAAGCCCTCGGCTGTTTCCGATTGGGCAAAGACCGGGGCGCTGCCCAATGCCAGTGAAAGGGCTGTCAGCGAAAAAACGGCCTTTTTGCTCATGATGATGCTCCTTATGTACGGCAGGTCAGTGCTCGAATGACGCCTTTCGCCTTTTTGTTTTTAGCGCTTGGCCATGTTCTTCCCCTAGAGATGACGGCAGGATTAGCGGCAAATGACTATTTTGTAATCTGAGGAAGCCCAATCGCGCACTCCTTCGATTACAGATTTGTAATGTTGCGGTCACCAGGTCGTTATCCACACTTATTTAAAGTCACCACCCCATAGCCATCAGCTATCTCGCCGGCTTGGCAAGGCTGATAAAAACGCTTTCGTGTATTTGTCTACTAAATTCAGGGCGAATCACTATCGCAGTAGAGGCGCATGTGTTTCGCGTCTTGGCGGGGGTAGTTCTTATGATTGGATTCGACATCTAAACCAGGAAGTCATCGTTTTGCCTTGGATGAGAAAAATAGTTTTGCTGATGTTGCTAGCCTTGTTCCCATTGCAATCATCATGGGCAGTTGTTAGCACGAGCTGCAGTCATGAGGATGGTTCGGCAGCAAATCATCTTGGACATCACGAACATCCGCACGAGTCTCTGGGTACTGACGAGGAAGGATCGTCAAAAGCCGCAAAAAAAATCAGTCTGGATGGAGACTGTGTCTTTCATGGCGACCATATCAAGCCGCTTATAACGAAAGGGATCTGTCCTGGTTCGGTATTATCAATGAGCTTGAAACCGTTTCCTTCTGCTAGCTACGCATCGGCTGAAGCGGGGCGTCCTGAGAAACCTAATTGGCGCATCGGTGCAAAACCGGTGGGACGCCAAAGTAACCAGTAAGCGCCATTTATCTGTATCTGACGTCTCACCGAACCTTCCCTTTTTTTAGGAGATTTCGGTGCGAAAAGCTCTTTTCTCGCTGGGGTTGACGACGTTGTCGTGCAATCTCGCCTTTGCGCAACCCTTAGAGTTGCCGACCTTCACACAGACCTTACCTGTCGGTGTGTCAAATACATTCCCCGTTGAGTCTGTCGAATCCATAAGCTTTCTACGCGCCTTGGAACTCGCTAGCTCTGCAAGCCCTGAACTGGCTGTTGCAAGACGTGAGCTGGCTGCTTCTCGCGCATTAATTAGCCAAGCCGGAGCACGTCCGAATCCAATATTGTCCGCTAGCCAGGAGGGAATCCGGGGCGATGCCCCGGAGACCACGCTTGAACTGAGCCAAGAAATAGAGCTGGGTGGTAAACGTTCGGCTCGTATTGAGGCGGCGCAACGAGCCTTGGACGTAGCAGCTGCTGACCTACAGGACGCCCAAGCTCGACTGAGGGGGGCAGTGATGGGCGCGTACTACGATGTGCTTACTGCTCAAGAACGGCTGGACCTCGCTCAGGCTGCTTCAAAGCTTGCGAAGCAAGCAGTGAACGTGGCCAATCGACGTGTGAGGGCCGGCATGGTTTCTCCCGTAGAGGAAACCCGGGCGCGGGTTGCGGCTACTGGAGTGCAAGTAGAGCTTGCCCAGGCCACAGCTGAACTCGAAGCTGCGCGCACTCGGCTGGCGGCCAACTGGGGAAATCCACAGCCACGCTTTGAGCGAGTAAAAGAGCCGGCAGAGGCAGTGCCTCCTCTTCCCGAGCTAGCTGAGCTTTATAGCCGTTTGAACGATTCCGCCCAACTAACCCGCGCGCGTCGGGAGGCTGAAAGACGTCGGGCTGCGTTAAAGCTGGAAAGGACGAATCGCTTTTCTAACGTGACGGTTAGCGTAGGTGCCCAACGCTCAGATGAATATAACGGCACGCTGGGATTGGTGAGTATCTCGATGCCCCTGCCGTTGTTTGATCGAAACCAAGGCAACATCGGAGCAGCGCAGGAACGGGCCTACCAGGCGCAGGACGAGCTCAACGCCGTCCATATACGCCTGAAAAGCGAACTTTCCCAAGCGCACATGCGGCTGCGCACTGCTCGCCAGCAGTTTGAACTGTTGCGCAACGATATGCTCCCCAGTGCCCAAAGCGCTTATGAAGCTGCCAGCAAGGGGTTCGAACTTGGAAAATTCACGTTCCTTGACGTACTGGATGCTCAACGCACGCTTTTCCAAGCCCGATCTCAGTATCTGTCTGCGCTATCACAAGCTAACCAGGCGGCGGCAGAAATCTCGCGAATTGTCGGAGATGGGTCGGCCGTTATCACCTCGGCCACTCAGCCATAGGAATCCATATGAAAAGTAAATCGAATACATCTTCCTTGGCTGGTCACAAGAAGCAGATTTTTTGGATCGTCGTCATATTAAGCGTGGCACTTATGCTTGGCGGATTGCTTCTTCGCAGTAGTCCAGCTGTGCCCGATGCGGGCGACGCACATAGCGAGCATGGTGACGAATCGGAGCATGAGGATGAAGGGCATTCGGATGAGGATGCAGAAGCCGAAGGAGATCATGGCCATGATGAAGGAGGCGCCGATAGCGATCACGAGGTCGGTGCGGCAGAGAAAGATGAGCATGAAGATGAGCCCGAGGGAGCGGAGCATACTGAAACAGCAGAGGTAGAACTCTCAGAGACACAAATCCTAGCCGCCGGCATCTCACTGGCAACTGCTCAGCCCGCAAAGATAAAAAGCGCAATTGAGCTGCCTGGCGAAATTACATTCAACCAAGACCGCACAGCGCAAGTTGTGCCTCGTCTCTCAGGTGTCGTTGAAGCGGTCAAAGTCGATTTGGGCGAACAGGTGAAACAGGGGCAAGTACTTGCTGTGATCGCGAGTACAGACCTGTCGGAACGTAGAAGCGAGTTCTACGCGGCGCAAAAACGTCTTGCATTGGCTCAAAAAACCTATCGACGCGAAAAGGAGCTATGGGAAGAGCGTATTTCTGCGGAACAGGATTATTTACAGGCACAACAGGCTTTACGGGAAGCAGAGCTGACTGTTGCGAATGCAAACGCACAGCTACAAGCGCTTGGCAGTGATGCTGGCAAGCCAGACGCATTGAGCCGCTACGAACTCAGGGCGCCGTTCGATGGGATGATCGTTGAGAAGGACATCACGCTCGGTGAGTCAGTCAATACCGATGACCAGATATTCATCATTTCCGATCTCTCCACCGTGTGGGCAGATATCAGCGTTCCTGCCAATGCACTCAGCGCGGTACGAGTAGGCAGCAATGCCGTTATCGAGGCCACAGCATTCGAGTCCAGTGCCAATGGAACCGTTTCTTATGTCGGCTCACTTGTTGGTCAGCAAAGCCGCGCCGCTACCGCCCGGGTCACACTTCCCAACCCTGAAGGGGTTTGGCGCCCCGGCCTGTTCGTCAAAGTGCAGGTAGGCGCTGGCGAAGCATCCGTGCCAGTCGCAGTAAGTCCTGATGCGATCCACACATTGGAAGAAAAGCCGGTGGTGTTTGTACGGACCGACCATGGCTTTGCTGCTCAGCCAATCGTGAGTGGCCGCAGCGATAGTGACGCGGTCGAAATCAAGGAAGGCCTCCAGCCCGGAGCGCGCTATGCCTTGGATAACAGCTTCATCATCAAGTCCGAGCTTGGCAAAGCCAGCGCCTCGCATGCTCACTGATACGGAGTTATAGAATCGTGTTCGAACGTATCATTCGTTTTTCTATCGAGCATCGCTGGTTGGTTATGCTAGCCGTGCTTGGCATGGCAGCGTTAGGAGCTTACAGCTACCAAAAGCTGCCTATCGATGCTGTCCCGGATATCACCAACGTACAGGTGCAAATCAACACTGCGGCGCCAGGTTATTCCCCGCTGGAAGTGGAGCAGCGTATTACCTACCCGCTCGAGACGGTAATGGCTGGGCTGCCCAAGCTCGAGCAGACACGATCCTTGTCTCGATATGGACTTTCTCAGATCACAGTTATTTTTGAGGAAGGCACTGACATCTATTTTGCCCGCCAACTTGTGAACGAGCGCCTGGGAGGGGCCAAAGATCAGCTCCCAGATGGCGTCACTCCAACACTTGGCCCTATTTCCACTGGGCTTGGCGAAATCTATTTTTGGACGGTTGAAGCTGAGGAAGGTGCCACCAAATCGGACGGTACGCCGTATACCCCTGCTGACTTGCGTGAGATTCAAGATTGGATCATCAAACCGCAAGTCCGAAATGTACCTGGTGTTACTGAGATCAATACGATCGGAGGATATGCAAAGGAATATCAGATCGCCCCCAACCCAGACACTTTGCGGTCGTTTGGACTAACACTACAAGATTTGATCGAGGCGGTTGAGCAAAACAATAACAATCTAGGTGCCGGATATATTGAAAAGCGCGGCGAGCAGTATCTTGTTCGCGCTCCAGGACAAATGCAGTCTGTGGAGGACATCCGCGATACCCTTATTAGCAACGTTGACGGTACCCCAGTGCGTATCCGCGACGTTGCGACGGTCGAGGTTGGAAAGGAGCTCCGCACTGGCGCAGCCACCGAGAATGGCCGCGAAGTGGTACTAGGTACGGCCTTCATGCTTATCGGTGAAAATAGCCGAGTAGTTTCAAGGGCTGTCGACGACAAGATGAAAGAGATAAACCTTTCGCTTCCGGAAGGCGTAAAGGCAATTACTGTCTACGATCGAACTGTACTCGTAGACAAAGCTATATCCACCGTTAAGAAGAACCTCACTGAGGGTGCCATTCTTGTTGTGGTTATACTTTTTCTCTTCTTAGGCAATATCCGGGCGGCGATCCTAACCGCGCTTGTGATACCGCTTTCTATGCTCTTCACGTTCACCGGCATGGTAGCCAATCAGGTCAGCGCCAACCTGATGAGCCTAGGCGCATTGGATTTCGGCATCATTATCGATGGAGCCGTGGTGATTGTTGAGAACTGCGTGCGTCGACTTGCACACGCTCAGTCCCATCACGGACGGGCATTAACACTGTCCGAACGGCTTCATGAAGTATTCGCTGCGGCAAAGGAAGTGCGTCGGCCTCTATTGTATGGGCAGCTGATCATTATGATCGTGTATCTGCCGATATTCGCCCTTACAGGGGTAGAAGGTAAGATGTTCACGCCCATGGCGTTTACCGTAGTGACAGCGCTATTCGGGGCGATAATCCTTTCGGTGACGTTCGTCCCGGCGGCCGTTGCGCTCTTTATCGGTAAGCGGGTTACGGAAAAGGAAAACTTTCTAATCCGCAATGCTAAACGGGCCTACGCACCTGCGCTCGATGCGGTAATGGCCAACAAGCCAGCAGTGCTCACCTTTGCGGTAGTTGTAGTCATACTTTCTGGCCTCGTAGGGTCACGTATGGGCAGTGAATTCGTGCCTAGCCTCAACGAGGGAGACTTCGCTATCCAAGCCCTTCGTGTACCAGCTACCAGTCTTAGTCAGTCTGTAGAGATGCAGCAGCAGCTGGAGCGAAAGCTTATGGATGAGTTTCCGGAGATTGAACGCATATTTGCGCGAACTGGCACTGCGGAAGTGGCATCGGATGCTATGCCTCCAAATATCTCTGACGGGTACGTCATGCTGAAGCCACAAGAACAGTGGCCGGATCCAGGCAAGTCGCGTAATCAGCTCTTAAGCGAGGTGCAAGCATCCGCCGCTGAGTTGCCGGGCAATAACTACGAGTTTTCCCAGCCGATTCAGCTGCGTTTCAACGAGCTGATTTCCGGAGTTCGTGCCGCGGTAGCCGTGAAAATCTATGGTGATGACATGGACGTTCTTAACAGCACGGCGGCGGAAGTATCCGAGGTGCTAGGACAAGTACCAGGCGCTTCAGAGGTTACGGTCGAGCAGACGACTGGCCTTCCCATGCTCACGATTGATATCGATCGCGATCAGATCGCACGATACGGCCTGAGTCTAGATACCGTCCAGCAAGCGGTTGCAGTAGCTATCGGTGGCCGAGAGGCAGGCACCTTGTTTCAAGGAGATCGGCGTTTCGATATCGTGGTTCGTTTACCGGACGAGATACGCAGCGATCTCGCCGCAATTGAGCGGCTTCCAATTGCCCTTCCAAGGGAATTAAACAGCACCATAAGTTATATCCCCCTCGGCGAGGTGGCCACCCTGGATTTGGCCCCCGGTCCGAATCAGATCAGTAGAGAAGAAGGGAAACGGCGAATTGTCGTCAGTGCAAACGTCCGTGGTCGTGACATTGGATCATTCGTATCTGAGGCAGAACAGAAAATCCAGGCCCAGGTAGATATCCCGGCAGGTTATTGGATCGACTGGGGCGGTACCTTTGAGCAGCTTGAATCGGCAACGAAGCGGCTGCAGATTGTCGTCCCCGTGGCGCTGCTCCTGGTCTTCATTCTGCTTTTCATGATGTTCAACAATGTCAAAGACGGTTTGTTGGTCTTTACAGGGATTCCATTTGCGCTCACCGGAGGCATTGTTGCGCTGTGGCTCAGAGATATCCCATTGTCCATTTCAGCAGGTGTTGGCTTTATTGCTCTGTCAGGCGTCGCCGTTCTAAATGGCCTGGTAATGATCTCCTTCATCCGTAGCCTACGGGAGCAAGGTTTACCTCTGGACACTGCGATCCGCGAAGGTGCCCTTACCCGGCTACGACCGGTATTGATGACAGCCTTAGTGGCTTCACTCGGGTTCGTTCCAATGGCCTTGAATGTGGGTACCGGTGCAGAGGTACAACGTCCCCTTGCGACGGTGGTGATCGGGGGGATTCTCTCCTCAACGGTGCTAACGCTATTAGTTTTGCCGTTGCTCTACCAGATGGCTCATCGACGCGAAGACGAATTGGAGGAGCAAGAAATCGCGTTGGCCGCTGACAGAACAAGCTAGAGATTGGATGGCGGCACACAACGCCCCGTTCTTGCTAGCTAGCGAGAACGGGGCGCGTTAATTATCGGAGCGCAGTTTCATTAGCGGCGCAGCGGACAGCACAGCCTTTGTGGCGCAGTCTGATGCATCTAAGCGGTAAATAAAAAATTGCTCAGCGCTTAGTGCGTATGACTTTCGCTACATACGCGTCCTTGACCTGATGGCTTTCACCCACGGTGAGCTGACGAAGGATTATGCAAACAGCGACTGACCTGCCCCGGTCGGCAGCAAAGGGCGATAGCTACGACAAAGCCCTGGCTGGAACGATCAGCGGGCTGTGCAAGGCCGAGCTGACACCGTCAATCATGGGCGAACCGTGAGGCCTTTGAGATAGCGACCCAGACATGGGTGCGCTGTACGCCACAGCGTCTGTTCAGCTCACTCGGACATGATCCTTGCGAAGGCTAATAACAACAGATCAGGCAATGGCGGCCTGACTTAAACGAAACGGCTTATATAAATTCCGGGCGATTCGCTGGTAGCGATGTTGCGGGCAAGTTATGGAAACAAAAAAGCGCCCCGAAGGGCGCTTAGAGTGCAACTGCTTCCAAAGGAGATTGGAAGCTGCCGGAGGCGAATATCGTTCAGATATGAAGCGGTTAGTCAGCTTTGGTTTCTTTCTTGCTTTCCGTATTGTTCTGATCTTGGCGGGTATCCTTAATCTGTAATTCGTCTATTTTTCGTTTGGCGGATTCGGTTCCGTGAATTCGTTTTTGATCTGCTCGGAATTTTTCATTAAATTTAATTGAGCGGTCGTAACCATCTTCTGCATAAGACAATGCGGAGCCGCAGATTACCAAACCAACAACAATAGCTTTCAACAGATTCATAGGGCAGTCCTCGCTAAATTCAAAGGTGGCTTGCTGAGCTTTCTCGCTGAGCCCTGCAGGTTCGAATGAATTTTGCGTGATTGAAGTTAACAGCAGCATGAGCCAAGCATTACATTATTGAAATGTAATGCTTCCATTGCGCGGTGACATGAGCGCCTTGCTTCGTCATGTCAGCACCGAGGCGCACCAATCTGCAAGGGCCTATCCTACGAAAAGAATGATTGGAAGATTACAATATTGTCATCTTCGGATTGACGCCGCATCATCTATCATTAGCGAGCAACGTCGTTTAACGTTTGAGAGGGATCGGCCAGTTATCGGCAAGTTTCAGACGATAATGCACGAACTCGCTTGAGAGTGGTCGCATTTCTGTCAGTGTGGTTTGGAAGGCCAGATGGTATTGGTGCTAGTATTATCTATTACTTTTTTGGGCTCCCTATCCTTGTCTTATGTTATTTAAGGACGGTTAAAAACCAATGGCTCACGAACATAACCATAACACCGAAGCCATAGGCGATAAGCGTTTAATCGCTGCCATTGGCGTTAATACTGTGCTAACTCTGGCACAAGTTGTTGGAGGAATACTTTCTGGCAGTTTATCGCTCATAGCTGACGCGCTACATAACTTGAGCGATGCCGCATCACTGGTTATTGCGCTCATCGCACGTAAAATCGGTCGCAAACCGCCAGATGCTTTTAAAACCTTCGGCTACCGACGCAGTGAAACCATAGCGGCTTTGATTAACTTGGTCACGCTGATTATCGTTGGTCTCTACCTCATCTACGAAGCTATAGGTCGGTTTTTTGCCCCACAGCCCATTGAAGGATGGACAGTGGTCGTGGTGGCGGGAATAGCCTTGATTGTAGATGTCGTCACGGCCTTGCTCACCTACACAATGTCTAAGAATAGCATGAATATAAAGGCGGCATTCTTGCACAATGTGTCGGATGCGCTGGCCTCCGTCGGTGTTATTATTGCCGGAACATTAATCCTTCTGTATGACTGGTATTGGACAGATACTGTACTGACGCTGATGATTGCTGGTTACGTGCTATGGCAGGGCTTTAGCATGCTACCTAAAACCATTCACTTGTTAATGGAGGGCGCACCAGAAGGAGTTTCCATCACTGATATAATCAATGTCATGGAGCAAGTGGACGACGTTGTGAGTGTTCACCACGTACATGTCTGGGAAATTGCCGAACATTCAACTGCATTGGAAGCTCACGTTGTCATCAAGAAGGCTAGCCTGCCCGAAATTGAACGAGTGAAGACTGATTTAAAACGTGTACTTCATGAGCGATTCAAAGTCAGCCACTCGACACTTGAAATGGAGCTAGACGGCAGTGTTTGTATCGACACCAGGCAGGCCGACAGTCATCGCAGCGAAGCATAAGCCTGCTTTGCGCTCACCGCTGTTGCTAGACAGTTATCTCGATATCAACGGAGTGAACTTGCGACATCACTCGTTGGCGCTATGTCTTCGACCAGAGACATGCTAGCGGCATGTGGCCAAAGCAGCTCGTCACGAGGAGATCAGGCTAGGTCGTGGCACCTTCGGCAGGCTGCCGCGACGAGCAAGCCCCGCCAGTCGCTACCGCCGCGGACGCTCAGAGCCAGCGGCGGACTCGTGCGCGGTAGCGAGCGAATGATTCGCCGAACAGCGCTTCCAGCGCCGACTCTTCGGGTTCGATTTGGAAACGATTCATGTAAAGCACGAAGGCAACCACGCCCAGCAGGGTAAAAGGCGAGGCCAGGGCCAGCGCGCAGGCCGTCAGGCTGATGGCGAAGCCCAAATACATGGGGTTGCGGCTGTACTGATAGATGCCAGCCTCCACCAACACCGAAGCCTGCTGCGGCTGCAATGGATTGACAGTAGTACGTGCGCGGCGAAACGACAGTACGCCGGCGAAACACACGCCGAGCCCCAGGAACAGTACCGGCAAAGCGAAGGTCAGCCGCGCGGTCCATGCCAGTTCGATGCTCGGTAATCTGGGCCCCGACAAACCCATCAGCAGAGCGATCAGGCCAGCTACGAGCAGCGGTGGCACGCGGTTCTCCAGCGCGCTCATAGTGTCATTCCCGTGCCTTGGCCACTTCGCTGCTCACTAATCGGCGCAGCGGCTCCGGGCCGAACTCGCTGAGCGCTCGACCATTGACAAAAAAGGTCGGGGTGCCACGAATCCCAACGGCCTTGACGTCCTGCATGTCCGTTTCAAGCACGGCGTTGACGCTAGGCGTATGCATGTCCTGGCGAGCCTGCTCCAAGTTCAAACCGACGCGCTCGGCAGCAGCCCATGCCTGCGTTACCTTGGGGTCGTCGTGCCAACCGGGCTGGGTCTCCAGCACAGCCTCCAGCACTTGTTCATGGAGATTTTGCTTGCGCGCCGCCTCAAGCATCCGCGCCACTTCTTCCGAACCTTGATGAAACAGTACATAGCGCAGCACCAGACGTACATCTTCCGGGTTCTCGGCGAGGATCTGCTTCACAAAGGGATGGAAGGCGCGGCATGCCTCGCATGAAGGATCGAAGAACTCGACAATGGTTACTGGCGCTTGCGCCGGGCCGAACACCGGCGAGTGGAAGCGAACCAGTTGGCCTCCGTTCTGTTTGGGTTGTGTCGCGGTCTCTTGGGCTGTCGAACTGGGAGCCTGGGCCTGTTGAGGCGACTGCGAGGGGGAATAGAAGAATGCGGCGGCGGCAAAAACGGCCAGGATCACGGCACTGATGATCAGGACCACGGAACGGCGATTCATGGAGTTGTTCTCCGACGGATGAGAATGAGCAGGATGGCGATCAGGATAAAGGCGAACAAGGCGAGTGCCGGCAGGGGCACCACGCCGAAGAGGGTCATTCCGGCGCCTGAGCAGGATGGACCGGTGGCCGTGCAGGGCTGGATCGGCTGTGGAATCAGCCCTGCATAGAGCAGCGTGTGAACAAATGCCAGAGCCGCACCGATAGCGGTCAGCGGTAGGGCGTAACGCCAGACTGTGAAATCCGAGCGGTAGCAGGCGATGGCCAGGATCACCGCCAGCGGAAACATAAAGGCGCGCTGGAACCAGCACAAAACACAGGGTGCCTGGCCCATCACCTCGCCAATGTACAGCGCGGATAGGGTCGATACCAGTGCGACCAGCCAGGTTAGCAGCAGCAGGTTCCAGGTCATGCCTGAACGTTGAGGATTCATTGCGGTTAGCTCCTGGCGGTGACGAACACTTGCGTCAGACCCGCCATCCGGTTATTTCGAAACACCATGCTTCCTCTTGTCGGCAAGACTTGTTGGAGCGTTGTAAACCTTCGCCCACCGGCACAAGCGAAAAGCAACCAGGCAGCCCGCTGCGCAACCAGCCTCAACGCTGGGTTAAATCCGATGCCAGTGCGAGAATGTCGCCCTTGCGCAGCAAGAGAAGATATCAGATGTCGCGGGACTGGCTGGAAGAACATCAGATAGCATTTTATTTCGCGGCGGTGGTGGCCGCTGCCATTGCAGGTTTGAGCTCTGCGCAATTCACCGGACTGACGGCCATGGCCATCACACCGGCGATTGCCGTGCTGATGTATGCCATGTTTCTGCAGATTCCTTTTCTGGAACTGCGAGCAGCTTTTGCCAACCGCCGCTTCGTCGGTGCCCTGTTACTGGCCAACTTCCTGTTAATGCCATTGATGGTGTGGCTAGTGACGTGGCCGCTCTCATCGAACAAGGCCTTGTTGGTCGGCGCGCTACTTGTCCTGCTGACGCCTTGTATCGATTACGTGGTGGTCTTCACCCACCTGGGCAAAGGGGACTCTCGTCTGGTGCTCGCGGCGACGCCATTGCTGCTGTTGCTTCAGCTTTTGCTGCTGCCCCTCTACTTGCAGCTAATCCTTGGTTCCGAAGCTGGCACAGTGATCAAGCTGTGGCCCTTCGCAGAAGCTTTCCTGTTACTGATCGTCCTACCCTTGGTAGCGGCTGTGCTCACCGAATTTGGCGGGCGCCGATCTCTGCTGGTTCGTGCATGGAGCGCAGGCTGGGCTTGGCTGCCAGTACCTGCAATGGCCCTGGTTCTAATCGTGGTGGTAGGTTCGCAGATCGCGGCCGTCGTGTACCAACTCGACATCCTGGCGCCGTTGCTTCCGGTATACGGAGCGTTTCTATTACTCGCTCCCGCCCTCGGCGTACTCAGCTCCCGGCTATTTGGTTTGGAGGTATCTGCCGCACGGGCAGTGGCATTTAGCTCAGGCACTCGCAACTCGCTTGTAGTGCTTCCCCTGGCCCTAGCGCTCCCGGAGTCCATTCGCGGGCTGGCTGCGGCGGCTGTGATCACTCAGACACTCGTAGAATTGATTGGTGAGTTGATCTACTTAAGGGCGATTCCAGCCATGATCAAAAACCGCTGAGCCTGGTCGAAATCGGCGAGAGCGCTCATGCCTCGTGCTGTGGAGCAAGATTGATCAGCGGCGCAATGATGAGCTGAGCAGTGCGAGCCCAGGAAACCAGCGCCTCAAGATCCGTCTGCAGAGATTCGGCTTCTGCCCAGATACAAGCACTCTCGGCAGGCACCGTAAGGGCGATGCCCTCAATTATCGTCAGAGCCATCGCATGCAATCTCAGCAGCTCGTCGCGAATGGCGGTGGTTCCGCCCAGTTGCAGCAAGCAGGCGTCCAATCGATCAACCAGCCGGAGCAGTTGAGAGGCGTCGAAGCCGTCGCGTAGGTTTTCCAACGCCACCGCATCGACTTCGCCGTACGGTGTAACGCGAAAGGCTGCGGGAGGAACATTGATCATGTCGTTTTCTCGGTATCTAGCTGGCGAGGTGTGATCACCCGCAGCGAGCCGGCAGCTTGTTGGAACACCGAGTCCTTAATCCAGGGCTCCGGTGGCCGGTTGAGCTTTAGGTTGAATTCGCCGAAGCGTTTGACGTTGCTGGTCAGGTAGGGGCTGAGGAAGGACACATCCTCGTCGGTGAACTGCCAACCCTCTCGGGCCAATTTCTGCAGGATGCGCATCATATCTACAGTGTTCTGCAGGATCACCGATGAGGCCACCATGTCGTTGTAGCGCAGACGTTTTTGCTGTTCGTCCGGATCGTTCTCGGCAATCACGTCGCCACCGAACGAAAGCCACTTCGAGAAACCATTGTAGGACTCGATTTTGTTGGTGTTGGCGGTAACTTCCTGGCGCAGCTCGCGGCTGCCGATCCAGTTGAGCAGGAAGATCGTGCGGATCACGCTGCCCAGTGCCTGGGCCGCATGGTAGAGCTTGTTGCGCCGACTATAGGAGCCGAGTTTTCGCAGCAGCATAGGCGAGGAGATTTTGCCGGCCTGGATGGACAGCGCGACCTGCATCAGATCTTGCCAGTGAGTTTCGATCAAGTGCCAGTCGGCAGTGTCGGTGAACAGGCGGTTGATATGCTTGTACGACGCGCCGCGATCCGGCCGGCACATCACCAGGTCACGCCAGTTGCGGATACGTGGCATCAAGTTGATGCCCAGCAGATGGGTGAAGGCAAAGACTGTCGCCGATTGCCCCTGAGTATCTGAATACACAGTGTCTGCCTTGACACTGAGATCAGCCTTAAGCAGCCCCTCAATTACGTAAATCGCCTCCCAGATGCCTGGTGGGATGAAGTGCTGGAACACAGCGATGTAGTTGTTGGCCACGTGCCGATAGGCCACGGCACCCATCTTGCGGTAGCGGAAATGATAGCCGGCCAGCAGGTTGTCATCATAGAAGTCGAACTGCGTGCCGTCCGCTGCCACCGCCTTGCCATCGCCCCAGAGCTTAGGCAGATCAAGCTGCAAATAGAGTTCCACCAGCTCGCGGTTAGCCTTGTCCAGCTTCTCCAGTGAAAGGTGGCGGCGATTCGTATAGGACAGCATGTGTGGCGTGACATTACCGGCCAGATGCCGCGCAGCCTGGTTGGGACCGAGATTGCAGCCCATGGCGAAGATGGTCATCAGATAGCGCTCGGCAGGCTCTTTGAGCTTCGGCTCGTTACCGGACATGGGACCGAAATGCCGCGTGAACTGAATCCAATGCTCTATGTTGGCCATGATGTCGAGCACGTGCCTGGCCGGCATGCGCTGCATAAGCGCCGTCTGTAGTGAGATGGCCGAAGGTGGAATGTCCCGCGCCGTTACTCGGCGCAACACCGGTTCTCCGGCTTCGTTAATCGATACGTCCCCTCGGCAAGATGGGAATTTGTCGTCCAGTTGTTGCGCGGTTTCCTCCAGCTGAGTCTTGAGGGAGGCAACAAACTCCTTGGCCGTGCCTGGCAGCCCGACCTTTTCGCAGTAGGCCGGTAGTCGCTGGAGACATTCCTCCCAGGGCAGCAACTGCTTGCGGTAGTCGGCGAAGGATTCCGACCCCTGTACACACATGTCACCCGATCGCAGCTCGCGGGCCAGGTAGGAGAATACACAAACTTCTAGATAGCGCCGGTTGGTCGGTGGCCCCTCACTGGCAGGACGGCGAACGACCTTGACCCAGCGCTCCGACGCAAACGACAAGTCGACGTGCTCGTCGATCCACTCGCGGTGTAGATTCTCGCTGTCCTGGATCAGTTGAAGAGCCTGAACCAGCGATCGATCCTGAGTCGTGGGCTCCAGTTGAAGAAGGTGGCTTAGACGGAACAATAACGAGCGATGGGACTTGAAGTGCTTCCAGATCAGCGGCAGGTAGTTATTACCGCCGGTAGCCTGTACTTCGGCGCAAGTCTCACGCAACCGATCCAGATTGCCACCGGGGGAGAGGTATTCCCGAATTAGACTGCCAGCCTCCTGGTCATCCGGTTCTTGAACCAGAATCTGCACCACGCCATCCAGGGTCGCCGCCAACTGCTCTAGCTTCTGGCGTTGCCGCGCCTGGATTTGCTCCAACTCCTCCTTGGCGCGTTTATGGATCGTCGAAATCCGTCGGATGAACATCTCGGCCAAGTGATCCCGGGTCCGCACGCGCATGCGGTAGATTAAGGCCAGCATCAGCGTGTAGCGCTTCGGCAGTAAGCAGTCCTTCAACTCGGCTACGTCCGACGCCGCGGCTTGGGCAGCGAAGTGACGGATCTTGGTGTCGACTATTCCTTCAAAAATGGCACCCAGATCCCCGAAGCTCTCTAGCCATGCCAGATGATCGATCAGTACCTCCAAGTGCTTGCGAGATGGTTTCTTGGGCGCCTGCTTCAGCGCATTGAAGTCGCTCTGGCGTCGGCCGAAGTCAGTATCGAGCAGATCCTTTAGCTTGTGGATCACCTCGACTGGCGTTCTGGTTACTACAAGGTTGAATATTGCCTCTTGGGATTCGGCATGAATTCGCTCAGCAAGATCATTCAGGGTCGAGTACGCAGGGAGCTCATAATCCTGGCGGATCAGCTCTTCAATTACGGAGTTGATGATGTCGGCGCGCTGGTCAAGCACAAACGACATTGCTTTGGCATGCCGCTCGGCGAGCTCCATGGCTGCGGATTCCACGCCATTCGGACACTCAGCCCACGCTGATCCGGACACCTGTTCCACGTTCATTCGGACAGGCAGTCGGAGCGCAGCGACGCAGGGGTGGCATTGTTAGTCTGAGGTGCCCGGCGTCGTCAATTTCTGCGTCCGTTTGCGCATTGATTCACCCTCCAGATTGATCCGATAAGCGTTGTGCACCAGGCG
>NZ_JBANEO010000008.1:0-23779 GCF_037967085.1 Pseudomonas sp. CBC3 | reverse complement strand
AAACGCTCCACAACGACCTCTCTGCTTCGAAAAAGAGATCGATGGTAGTGAATAAATCCTGCGTGGCTGCCTGCCAGAAAAGTGTCCGGATGACCGTGGAGTCGGTGTCCGGATGCTTGTGGAATGAGTGTCCGGATCAGCGTGGAATCACTGTCCGGGTGCGCGTGGAATGGGTGTCCGAGTCAGCGTGGAATCCGCAATGACCGTCTTCTTCATTCGTCCGGCCGGCAGCAACCCGATGGCCTATTGGTTTATCCATCTGGCGAACAACTACCGCGCTAATGATGTGATGAAGAAGATCCACTGGAAATACGGCAACAACTTTTCCCATATGCTGTCGCCTTCCAGCTTTTTTGGTTACGACGCCAATCGGGATATCGCCGTGACAGGTCAGCACGATTTGCTGCTGGATGAGCACCACTTCGACGATGCCACGGATGACCGCATCCGTGGCGAGCTTTCAGAGCTCTTGCCTAAGCAGGTCTACGAGGTTGAACGGCAACCTTTTCTGGGCCTGATGAGTGGATTGACCAATTACACCATGGCTGACGAGCTTCGTGTAAAGCAGGCGCTCGGTATGGCTGTCGCGACCGGTGATCTGCTGGCGATCGGCAAAGATGGCAAAACTAAGCGCCGCAAGGGCACAAGCATCAAATCTACTGACATTTTGATAGCGCCCCCGCAGCGACCCATCTTCTTCCTGCCGCCACTGAATAAGTATAACTCAGAAGGCTAGGCTCGGCCCGGGACAGACCAGGTAGAGTAGTTGGCCCATCGAGAGAAGATAGCTGCTATTACACTCTAGGCGTCTGGCGCGTCGATCAAATAGCCCATCCCACGAGCTGTTTGTATGAGCTTCGGCTCGAATTCATCATCAATTTTCGCTCTCAGCCGCCGTACCGCCACCTCGATCACATTGGTGTCGCTATCGAAGTTCATGTCCCATACCTGGGAGGCAATGAGCGATTTGGACAGGACTTCCCCGCGACGCCTAAGCAATAGCTCAAGAAGTGCGAATTCCTTGGCGGTTAGGTCTATGCGTTTCCCCGAGCGCGTAACCCGACGTCTCAGCAGATCCATCTCAAGGTCGAGGAGCTTGAGTATCGTTTGGTTGGGAGCATGGTTGCCGCGGCGAAGCAACGTACGGATCCTGGCGAGCAATTCGGAGAATGCAAACGGCTTGATAAGATAATCATCAGCGCCCAGCTCCAACCCCTTTACGCGATCCTGTACCCCATCTCTGGCGGTGAGGAAAAGCACGGGGACCTCATTACCGGCCGCGCGGACTTTCTGTAAAACCTGCCACCCATCCAAACCAGGCATCATCACATCTAAGATGAGCAGGTCGTATGCCGCATTAAGCGCATGCTGAGCAGCATCGGTCCCATTCAGAACCCGATCGACAGTGAAGCCCGCCTCAGTGAGCCCCTGCTGTAGGTAGGTGCCCGTTTTCGGCTCATCTTCAGCAACAAGAAGCTTCATTGAAAGTACTCCGCCTGCATTGAGATCACAGTGTGCCGACTCTCAGATCTTGCAGCCAGTACCTTACAGAAACGTAATGCCCGCATCATCTGTCTGACAGCTTGTAGCGCTAACGTCTACATCAGCAGTTGCTCCCACACTCTGCTTTTTGGCCTTTTCCATGCTCCTTTGGCCTATCGGCGCCTAGATGGCGCCTTTTTTTTGCCGGCAGGAAACAAGGCCTATTGTCAGAACGAAAAGCGCATACACGCTTTCGCTTTCGCTAACTGCTTGCCTGCATTACTGACGAAACCGTAATGTCTAGATCAGGGATCTGACAGGAACGCTCGGTTAGCTTAGACACAAGCCCTAGCCCAAGACTCTGCTTAGAGCGGTGCTGGGTAGTTCATGTCTTTCAACGAGGTAACAAGCGATGAAACTTTTCAGATTTCTTTCCGTACTGCTCGCCATCGCGGCAAGCTCTACCTATGCGATGGCAGAGGGTGGTGGTGATCGTACCTTTGCTCGTCTGGAGCAGGCTCGCCAGCTAGCGATCGCTAGTTATCAGGCTGACAAGAAGGACCAATCTCAGGAGGTAGTCTCAAAGGCAGCTTCAACGAAGCACGCTCACGCTAACTGCTAATGCGAAGCCTTATGCAAATTTAACCATGCGGCTCTGGTAACTATGGCAGCTTCTACGAACGTTGTAGCTGCCATGGTGTTGCCACTTGCAGCCTCAGTTGGAAGAACTAGCGAAGTCGTATTAGCCGCTCACATTTTTAAGCGGCATCGCCAACTATGCGACATAAATTGGAAACAATAGAAGCGTGGTCGAAATATAGTGATTGGAAGGCAGCCGCTATTAGATTTCTGATGTTCGACTTTCAATGAGCATCATTGCAGCCACATCCTTCAAATAAATCAAAAGTTCCGTCCCAAGGTAAAGCTATTGCGCAGCCTCCATACAGAAATCGACGTGGTCAGGTGATTTCTTGATCGCTTTTGATGCGTTTTAAGCTTACAAAAATGTAATCACGCATCTTTCTCAGGCATGCCATATTTACGAATAAAGGCGAGTCGCTTGATAAGACACCGTGCCCGAGCTTTTAAGATCAATTAACGCTGGCAACATCAACCCTCAGGGCTGGTTTCGGCTTGGCTCCTTAGCTTGATTGGAACGTACACATGCAACGTAAAACCTCTAGGCGAACCTTTGTTAAAGGCTTGACTGCCGCAGGCCTCCTTGGCGGTCTTGGTTTGTGGAGAGCTCCGGTCTGGGCAGTGAGTAGCCCCGGCCAGCCCAGCGTACTAACCGGCACGGAGTTCGATCTACTGATTGGGGAGACGCCGGTCAACATCACCGGCGCGGCTCGGACGGCAATGACCATCAACGGCACTATTCCAGGACCGCTTCTTCGTTGGCGTGAAGGGGATACGGTCACGCTGCGGGTCAGGAATAAGCTGAGCGAAGATACATCCATTCACTGGCACGGCATGATCCTGCCGGCCAACATGGATGGCGTGCCTGGACTGAGCTTCCACGGCATCGCTCCCGATGGCATGTATGTCTACAAGTTTCAGGTTAAACAGAACGGTACCTATTGGTACCACAGTCATTCAGGCCTACAAGAGCAGCTTGGTGTCTATGGTCCGTTGGTCATCGATGCGAAGGATCCCGAACCGTTCAGCTATGACCGCGACTATGTGGTGATGTTGACTGATTGGTCCGATGAGGATCCTGCTCGAATCCTTTCTAAGCTCAAGAAGCAGTCCGATTATTACAACTTCCATAAGCGCACTGTCGGAGACTTCATTAACGATGTGAGCGAAGACGGGTGGGCCGCAACGATTGCAAATCGGAAGATGTGGGCTCAGATGAAGATGAGCCCCACCGACCTCGCCGACGTAAGTGGCTACACCTATACCTACTTAATGAACGGCCAAGCACCCGACGGGAACTGGACCGGTATCTTTAAGCCCGGCGAGAAGCTTCGTCTGCGGTTCATCAACGGCTCGGCCATGAGCTATTTCGATGTCCGCATTCCAGGGCTGAAGATGACTGTAGTCGCAGCCGACGGCCAATACGTCAACCCCGTTAGCGTCGACGAATTCCGCATTGCCGTGGCAGAGACCTACGATGTGATTGTCGAGCCTGCAACCGAGCAGGCTTACACGATCTTCGCCCAATCGATGGACCGCACAGGGTACGCCCGTGGCACGCTAGCGGTTGCCGAAGGGCTGAGCGCTCCTGTTCCAGAAACCGATCCTCGACCGCTAATCACCATGGACGATATGGGGATGGATCACGGCAGTATGGGCGGTATGGCGGGCATGGACCATGGCGGCGGCATGCAGGGCGACATGGGTGCGATGGACCATAGCAACATGTCCGGTATGAACCACGGTGACATGCAGGGAATGGGCGGCATGGGCGCAATGTCCGGAATGGATCACAGCAAAATGGCTGGGATGTCAGGGATGGACCACTCTGGGATGGCGGGTATGAGCGGAGGTATGCAATCGCACCCGCCCTCAGAGTCCAATAACCCACTGGTGGATATGCAGACCATGAGCCCGACTCATAGGCTAAACGATCCCGGTATTGGCTTACGAGACAACGGCCGCCGAGTCCTGACCTATGGCGACTTGAGCAGCACTTTCCCGGATCCGGACGGCCGCGAGCCAAGTCGGACGATCGAACTCCATCTCACCGGCCACATGGAGAAGTTCTCCTGGTCATTTGACGGCATAGAGTTCTCTGATTCGGAGCCCCTGCGGCTCAAATATGGCGAGCGAGTACGCATCACGTTGGTTAACGACACCATGATGACCCATCCGATTCATCTGCATGGTATGTGGAGCGATCTTGAAGATGAGAACGGAAACTTCATGGTTCGCAAGCACACGATCGACATGCCTCCAGGTTCAAAGCGCAGCTACCGCGTGACAGCTGATGCACTCGGGCGTTGGGCTTATCACTGTCACCTACTGCTTCACATGGAAATGGGCATGTTTCGTGAAGTCCGAGTGGATGAGTAAGAGGAACTTTATATGGGAAATTTTATGAAGCGTAAGACTCTTATCGGCAGCGCGTTTATATTCAGTTTGCTGGGCATAATGAATATGTCAGCTGCGTTTGCAGATCAAAAACATGATCAACACAAGCAATCATCGGCTTCGTCGCAAAACCCGGTCAACAAGCCGGCATCTCAGGCACCAGAAACTTCTGATTCCGAAATGAACCACGGCGACATGGATCATGGCTCGATGGACCATGGTGATATGGACCACGGCAAAATGGGTCATGACCCGAAGGCTACTGGTGCTAAGGTGGATTCACACCATGACCATTAGATCTTGTCGCTTTGCTCTGATTGCGCTCGGAGTTTCGTTGAGCGCAGCGGCTGGAGGGACAGCCAACGCTGCCGAGATGATGGATCACTCGATGCATCAAACCCCTCCCACTGAGGCAGCTCAAGCCCCTGCATCTTCAGCCAAGCCCGCAGCTAAGAATCATGGCTCCGGTGGGCAAATGGACCACTCCGCAATGGGTCATGGTGCGATGGACCATAGCAAGATGAACCATGGCCAAATGAAGCATGACGATACGCTCGAAATGCCCGGCATGGTTCATCCCTCGTTCATTCCAGTATTGACCGATGCGGATAGAGAAGCGGCTTTCCCTGGTCTTCAAGGTCATACGGTCCATGACAAGTATCTGGCCTGGTTTCTTCTGCTAGATCAACTTGAGTACCAGAACGCAAATGAAGGTAGCACCCTCAGTTGGGAAGCTACTGCCTGGGTTGGTGGCGATATCAATCGATTCTGGTTTCGCTCGGAAGGTGAGCGAACGAATGGCGTTACTGAAGACGCGGAAATTCAGGCGCTCTACGGGCGTGCCATCAGCCCCTGGTGGGATGTGGTAGCAGGTGTTCGCCAGGACTTTAAGCCAGAGTCGCCGCAGACGTGGGCGGCTTTAGGCGTCCAGGGGATGGCTCTGTATGGGTTTGAGGCGGAAGCCACCGCCTTCGTCGGTGAAGGTGGGCAGACAGCAGCACGTTTTGAAGGCGAGTACGACATTCTCCTCACTAACCGGCTCATCCTCCAACCGACTGCCGAGCTCAATTTCTATGGCAAGGACGATCCTGCACGCGGAGTGGGCGCTGGTCTCGCAAATACAGAGGTGGGGCTCCGCCTCCGATACGAAATCGTTCGTGAGTTCGCACCGTACATCGGCGTCACGTGGAGCCGGGCATACGGTAATACCGCTGATATGGCGAGAGATGACGGCGAAGACCTAGATGAGGCGCGGTTCGTTGCTGGCATCAGGCTTTGGTTTTAAGGACCCTCGATGAAAAGAATAATTATTAGCTTCGCTGCCTTCTGTGCTCTAGGCCTGTTGGTAGTGGCCGGAGTTGTTTTCTCAGGACTGATTAGCGTTGCCGCGGATGATCCTCATACGGGAGTCGTGCACGCATTCCTGGAAACTGCTCGCAATCGCTCGATTGAGGCTCGCTCCGAAGACATAGCCGTGCCATCTCTCGACGATGAAGACCAAATCCGCGCCGGGGCGGGGAACTACGACTCGATGTGTGTGGGTTGTCATTTGGCGCCAGGCATGGCTGAGACCGAGCTAAGCAATGGCCTTTATCCCGCTCCACCCAGCCTGGCTGAAGCGGGGCCATACGATGACCCAGCAAAAACATTTTGGGTCATCAAGCATGGCATCAAGGCCACTGGTATGCCTGCGTGGGGTAAAAGCATGGCTGACCCGTACATATGGGGGATGGTGGCTTTCCTGCAGAAGCTTCCTGAGCTAGATGAAGGAGCGTATCGAGCGCTCGTTGCGTCTAGCGGTGGTCATCAGCATGGTGGTGGGGAGACCCCAGCTGGGCACGGTGATCAACATGGTGAGATGACCACGGACGATCATCATCAGGACAACAGTAGCAGCTCGGATCACCATGGCTCTAGCAGCTCGGGTGGAGCAACCGGCCAATCAGGCTCCGGGCATCATGGTGATAGCGAAAGCGATGACCATCACGCTTCCGACGAGCCCCAGGCGGTAGAGCACAGCAATGGCAGTGACAGTGCCGATGCCGATGCCGAAGGCAAATCCCCTTCAGAAAACCATGTGCACGCAGACGGGAAGCAACACGAGCACTAACATCCGGTATGTGTGCCTACGCGGTTCTGACCAGGCTCTTAGAAAGGCGCCTCAGCACAAGCAGAGGGGGCGGCCCTAGGCCATCCTAGTCGACGCAACGGTACCGGAGGGCTCTGCGATTGATTCCCAAGACGCTAGGCCGCAGGGCTAGTAACTCACGTAGTTAAGCGGCTTTCGCTCCGGCGGTTCCCCAGTAAGGGCTCCCAGTCGTGGCGACAGGGAGCTTGCCATACCCCACTCATCATCTAGAACAGGCTAGCGAAGCCGGCCAGGCAATCTATTGGCTTGTCGCCCCCCAACCGCGCCCGCATAGATCCCCGGTGCGGTTGGACGAACCTTACAGCATTGTAATGAAGTTGGTCGAAACGGGTTAGATAGGAGCCTGTCGTATTTTTTGTGCCTGCTTAATACGCTTATGGGTGTATTCGGCTAGTAGGCACCGGCGACATACAACTTTCGAAACCTGGAGAACACAATGACAAACTCAATGTTCGCTTCCTGTATCCAAGCTTGTTCGAACTGTGCCCTAGTATGCGAAACGTGCGCCTCTGCTTGCCTGCGTGAGGATGACGTAAAAATGATGGCTCGCTGCATCGAGCTTGACCGCGATTGCGCGGACATTTGTAGGTTGGCCGCCACACTGATGAGTCGCGAAAGTGAGTACGCTAAAGAATTTTGTGCTCTTTGCGCCAAGATCTGCCGTGCATGCGGAGAGGAATGCGCAAAACATCAAGTGGATCACTGCCAAGAGTGTGCCAAAGCGTGTATGAAGTGCGCTGAAGAATGCGAGCGCATGGCTGCGTAACGCCTATCTACTCCTGCTCTGGCACAACCGAGATTGGTGTGCCAGAGCCGCTTGGGGAGAACAATAAGAAACTTCGCGCGCTTGATATCAGACGTACAAGGCTTATCAAAAAAGCGCATACGAAACTCGCAATAGCCAAGATCGAATCGATCTGTGTCCAGCAGCATTTCGTTTAGCAGATAGACTTGCTCACCCTCAAAGCGCAAGGCATTCCCCTTGAGGAGGATCGAGCCAGCTATGTCCTACAACCGCCGGTAGCGCAACGTCGCGTTTTTTTCAGCCTTGCTATGCCGCGATGGGTGGTCTTTGCTTCGGGTCTATGGGGATGAAACGGGCGTGGAGAGCCGGCTGCGCCTCCATGTGGAGCCCGTCGACCTGCGTGACGCGTTAGTACTTAACTCCGCGGCGGTTTCTCGCAGGCGTACCATCCGCGATAGCCAATCATCAGGCCCTGATCAAGCTCAAAATTCAGATCTGCGATAGATTTTTCGCCTGTAGGCTTTTGCACGGCCCCGTCTTTCCCCAACGCTACATTGACGTTGATGCTTTCGGCGGCGAGGGAGGCCCCGCCAAAGAGCGCAGAATAGCCTTGAGTTGGTTCGCTGGACAGCTGTACCAACTTGCCATGAATTTTTATAACCCCCTTGGCGCCCCCGCTTTCCCCATCATGCTTGATCGCGACTACGGGTGGGCTTTCCGCGGTATAAACGAAAGTGCAGTAAGGGCCTGAGCCGAGTACCTTGTCTACTTCCGCTTGATCAAGGGTTTGCGGGTCAATAGACGGAATGTCGGGACTTCCTATAGCGTCACGGGCGCTTACCACTTCAGGTAGGGGGGGCCGCATTGTTGGCTTATCCAGGCCTTCACCAGGAGCCGGGTCACCACAAGCAGTGAGTGCCAGAGCGAAGGTCGTCATGATGGTCTTGGGAAGAATGGCCCGGGCTATAGCGGGTGCTCGATACAGTTGCATCAGTTAGCCCTCTCTAGATCATGGATGAGAAACTTCATCTCAGCTATTTCTCGGCGCTGAGCCTCAATGATTTCGTCAGCCAGTTTGCGGACCCGAGGGTCTGAAATCTGAGCGCGCTCGCTTGTCATGATAGCTATGGAATGGTGGGGAACCATCGCCTTCATGTATTCCGTGTCGCCTACCGTTGCCTGGCTACGAACAAGCCACAGCGCAATAGCAAAGGCCGCTGCACTGCCTGCGAATATGGCAATATTAACCGATTTTCGTTTATACATATTAAGCATGAATGCGAGCATAACTACGGCCATCACCGCGCCCATCACTAACGCCATCCAAACGCGGGTCTCGCTCCATAGAACATGTTCAAATGCGTATGTATTTAAATACATAACGCCATACATGATGAGGGTCGAAGTTGCTATCATCGCTGCAAAGCGCCAGTAAGACATTTGCATGAACTAGTTCCTCTTTAATGGGGGGCTACGGCCGAATCGTTTTTTCCAAACTCAGCGTATTTTTGCGCAGTCATGCCTGGAAGCTGCATCACGAATGCTGTTATCGCCCAGATTTCGTCGTCGTTGTGGGTCGGGCCGAACGCGGGCATTGCGCTCATTCGAACGCCGTGCTTCACCAGCCAGAACACCTCATTGGCTTTCCATTCAGGAACTACGTCGGGAAGGTGTGGGGGCTGCGGCAGCATTCCCCGAGCCCACTCGCTTTTCTCAACACCGGGTGCCCCATGGCAATGCTGGCACATGGCTTGATAAGCACTGCCACCTTCAGAAACCGTTTTTGCACTGAATTGCGCGGGCGGTTTAATGGAAGATGCACCATCCGCAACCGACGATTTCATAGTCGTGTCCAAAGCCCAGCGCACTAATGGTTGATGGTCTTCCGTCGCTGCGACGTTATAGGCCCCCGTGTAAACAACGGTAATCCCGACAATAGCACCCAGCAACAGGGTTCCAGCGATCCCAGCGGCTACACCAGTAGCTATACATTTCTTGTTCGACCTCACTGTGTACCTCGCCCATTGGTTTGTTTGAGGAAGAGAAACCAGCCTGCGGTGTCACTTAAAAAGGACAAGTCGAGAGTTGTGAGGTTTCGATTTTTTTGGAAGCTTACAGAAATGTAATCATCACCCAGCTTAAGCGCCCATTAGGTAGCGCGGGTTTGATAAGTGGACTTGACGCGCTGACGCTATCGAAGAATGAACCAATAGGGCGTTAAATTAATTATAAGAAAGCAGACGAAACATGGGCATGGAGTCGAGTCTGACCGGCCTGAGCGGCATGAATCATTGGACGGTACAATTCTGATGGGCCTGCTCGCTGAGACGAGCGCCCTAGGCCTATCTCAGGGGCTTGCAAGACAGGCCATTATTCGCTTGAAACAACAATCTCTCGATTCGATCGTGCTCTTCCGGTGTCGGTAGTGCGGATGAGTCTATATTGCCTGCACTGTCTGACTTGCAGTTCGGCGAATCAGCTTCAGGGTGGTAACCACCAGCTTCGTCGAACGCTACCCAGCCGTACCATTCTCGGATGACTTTGGAAGGACGGCCATCTTCTATTGCCACATACCAGTCGGCCAATCGGAAACGTTTACCGGCAAGCGTTGAGGTAGCCTTTTCAGCTCGAACCAACGCCAGATATTGTGGGTGCGGCAGTTCATCTACGGCGCCGGTTTCGTCAAGCAAGAACGTGAACGAGGCGTGCGACCGCTGCTCTGTGGAACCGGTTCGCTCCTCTTCCTCACCTAAGGTAAACACAGGAGCAAAACCGCCCCCCTCTGTTCGGAAGTTGGTTGTCTGGCCTTGGTAGACCCTGGCAGCGTTCCACTGCACCTTGCCAGCATAAGCGTATGCGCGCAGGTCAAACTTCATTGGTCGTACCTGAGGGTCAGCGATAGTTCTACGCTCGCCAGGAGCCAAGAGGGACTGGGCCACGTAGTTTCCGCCAACGATTTCTTCCCACACACGCTTGGTGAGCTTGTCTCCTCGGTATGCCCCGCGACTACCAAAACCGCTAACAGGCTTGAAAAAGAGGCTGCGGCGTCTCTCCCAGAGTTGCTCCGCATTGCGATGCTCGACCGGGACAGTAAGCGGGACGTATTGGGCCAACACGGCTCGGACTTGCTGATCGACGCCAATCTCTTCCAAAAAAAGTGTGTTGGTTAGGTCAACCAGCCGGCGTTTGTCGGCGTAAAGGGCATAGGCCTGAGGGTGTGGCGTTACCGTCACGACATCAGCCAAATAAGCGCTGCGCAGCGCGCTGCAATTGTCGCGTTCCAGATAGAAATCGGTGAGTCGGTTGTAGACGAGATCCACAGGCTTTCCGTCGATCATGAGGCAATCGTTGTGAAAGGCTAGATCGGCTGGGTCTACGATTATGCAGTCGATTCCTGCTGACTCGAATAACCGCTGAAAAAGAAGAAACTCCGGGTACAGGTATTGGGCTTGTGGGCTTTCATCCAAAATCACCACGCGCTTGAGCGGTGCCTGCTCGCCGCTCGCAGACCATTCCTGGACGAACATATCCAGAATCGACTGCTCGAAGCCGTCGGCCCCTTCCTGACCTGGCGATAGTCCGACTACGCCGCTGCAACAACTGCGCTGAGCGCGGGCGAGCAATACGTTTAGCATTGCTCCGCCCGCATTTGTGTTTATTTCGATAAGCCCCAGCTTGTCCTCTTCCAGATGAAAATCGTAGCCAAAGAAGACGCCCCGCGCACCCCGAGGGTCGTGTCGCGCAATAGGAGGCGCAGAATCCAGAGCATGCTCTCGCCAACCCGGCAAGCTCACGGTCTGCTCGATGGCCTGAATAACCTCACTCACCTGGCTCAGCTGCAAGGATGAAACAAAGACCGGTCGTGCAGCAAATACATGGGGGCAACGTGACTTCAATAGCTCCGACAGCTCTGGATCCCCAAGCTGTTCAGTCAATGCGTCTGCGAGCGCAGCTTGATCTAGGCTTACGCAGAAGCACGCTTCGTTGAGCGCTGCGGCTGTCGTACCGCATTTTCTCGATGAGGACGCTTGCACGGGAACCTCCAGAACCAAACATACAGCTTCGAAAGTCTCGGCCTCTTTCGGTTCAGCCTGGCGTTTCTATGAGCGTAGGTCAGGGTCGTTGCTGGCACTCTGCCATTAACTAGACATAAGCTTTGGAAGCGTCATTGTGAAAGTCGTATGCCCCTCAGCTGATTCGCAAGCGATGCGCCCTTTGTGCGCTTCGACTATCGAACGAGTGATAGCCATGCCGAGGCCCGCATTCATGGTGGTTCCTTCGCGCCTTGCGGTGTCGACCCTATAGAATCGATCAAACACTCGGGCCTGAAGCTCGGCTGGAATCGTTGTGCCTCGGTTGGATATGGCTGTGCAAACCGAGCCACCGCTCTCGCTTATTTCAACGCTGATGGTGCTGCCTTCCTCTGCATATCGAACTGCGTTAGAGACTATGTTTGAGACGGCCCGTCTCAGCATCGATTTATCGCCATGTACCGATCCATCGCCTGAAAGCGCGATTTCTACCTTTTTGTCCTCGGCTGCAAGCTCGTAATATTCGATAACGCTCGCGGTAATCTCAGCCATGCTGGCATCTTCGGCATTGGGCGTAATCTTCCCGTTGTCCGCTTTGGCGAGAAACAGCATGTCATCGACCATCTTTGACATGCGCCTAAGTTCTTCGAGGGCGGAATACAAAATGTCTTTGTAGTCGGTATTCTCGCGGTCGCGCAAGAGCGCGACCTCCATTTGGGTAAGCATGCTGTTCAGCGGCGTTCTTAGCTCATGCGCGATATCCGCTGAGAAACCTGACAATCTGAGAAAAGAGTCGTCCAAGCGCGAAAGCATTTCGTTGAAGTTGTCTACGAGTTCATGCAGCTCGCCTGGCACCGACTCGGTTGGAATTCTGGTATCTAAGCAGTGGGCGGTTACCGTAGAAGAAGTCTTGGACAGTTCGTCTATTGGTTTTAAGCCTTTCCTGATCAGAACAACACCTAACGCGCCACTCAGAAGTGCACTAACGACAAGCGTATAAGCAAACCACTGCTGAATCATATCGAAGAAGTGGATTCGGTGCGTTACATCCAAAGCCAAATAGATAACAGTGTCCTGCCCTTCTACCCACCGATTTACTTTTCTGGTAATTCCGCTGTACTGGTGGCCACCGAAACTTACCGTCCAGCGTTCCTCTTGGATGTCTGTGACAAGAGGTAGCAAGCTCTCAGACAGATTGTGATGGGAGTAAACCGTCTTACCGTCTACTACAACCGCAGTCGCGAAGCCAAAGGAGTGCTCAATAACGGCATCGATCCTTGAAGCGGTCTCAGGCCCGAATTCTGAACTGCCGCGTAGCATACGCTCTACTGCAGCAGCCTTTTCATTCAGCACCTGTGCGTCTTTGCGTTCGAAATGGAGCTGGCAAAAATAATTGAAGCTGATTGCGGCGGCCAACAGCACAACCGTAACCACGAGCATGAAAGCTATCGCCATTCTGCTCGTCAGTGACACTTTTCCCATCAGTACGGTCCTGGTTAGGCCATCACGCACAAAAAAGCAGGTGGGCACCCAGAAAAGGTGCCCGACCTGCTTCGATCATAGTTGCTCGCACTCTCGTATCCTAGGCAGCGTCTGGGTTTTCCCCATTTTGCGAGTGGCCGGCTTTGGCCGCCTCCATCATTTCACGACACTCTTTCATCATTCCACGCATGTCGCCCATCATTTCCATATGCTTGTCGCCGCTCATCATGCCGGTTTCTGAATGGCTTTGGTCCGCTTTATCTGCCGCTGCGAAACTCAGTCCGCTCGCCAGGGTGATTGCAATTGCTGTTACTGTAATGGTGTTTCGCATGTTAAATCTCCAAGTTCAGTGGGTTATTCGCTCTTGCTTAACAAGGTGCTTTCGCCAACGTTGGGCTCCTTGGGCTTGTCGCACTTACCGCTAGACATATGCTTCATGCATACGACCATCATCAACAAGCAGGGCAAGAGAAAGAGCAGGCTTGGCAGCGTCGTTGCCAACGCCCCAGTGCTTTGGTTCAGGAGCATGTAGCCAACCACAGCTACGGTTAGACCGGTCACGATCGGATTGCGCTGCAGTACACTTTTCATTCTCGAAAACAGGCTGCTCATATCATTACCCTCGAATATTTAATTTGCAGGTTAGCCGTTGTTTACGCCTACCGGTGCGCTCAAAAATTCCACCGTATGAATCTCCCCGTCTGGGGTCTTTACCTTCATTTCATATGTCTGAACTTTTGCAGTAGTCCGATAGTTCTGAATCATTTCAGTCGTACCGGTCGCCCCTGCAGGTGCGATGCTCAGCACTTTGCCTTCTTTGACAAGCTCTTTAAGAGTGAGATTGGATCCTGCAGGATCATTTAGGCGATGCATTGTCCGATCGCTTCCGCCTTCGGCCATTGCAAGAGAAGACGCAACGGTCAGAATAAAAGGAACGATTACTTTGGTTATACGGTTCATGGTTTGCACCTCTTGGTTAGTTGATGCCTGTAGATTAAAGGCTTGCTACTTACAAGAAGCTGTTGCCAAGGTTACAAAGCTGTAATCGCTCATTTTTTTGTTGGTACGACCGCCGCGTCTGCGGCGGTCGCTTTCTGTGCTTACCGTTTTTCGATACGCGTAATGGTGGAATCCATGCCTTTCGAGGTGAACTCGAATTCGACCTGGTCTCCTTCTCTTAACTTTTGGAGCTGATCAGGCTTCGCTTTGAAACCCATCGTCATAGATGGCCAACCCAGCGCCTCGACCGGGCCGTGGGCAATAGTGACGGTTCCCTTTTCCGTATCTACCTTCTTGACCGTGCCGGTCGCAGTGGCCGTCTGTCCGGCTGGTTTCTGGCCCATCTGCATATCCATGTCTTTATGATCCATCGGCATGTTCATGCTTTTGTGATCCATCGGCATGTTCATGCTTTTGTGATCCATCGGCATACCCTGCATAGGCTCTTTGTCAGCAGCATAGGCGGCCGGTACCAGAAACAGTGTGGCGAGAGTGATGTGCTTGATATTCATGGATGTTCTCCAGTGGGTTTGGTTGCGTGCTGGGCCTGCAATTGTCGGCGGCGCATCAGCAGGTAGGCTGCCGGCAGAACGAACAGGGAGAGCAACGGCGCGGTGATCATCCCGCCCACCATGGGCGCGGCAATACGGCTCATGATTTCGCTGCCGGTCCCGCCGCCCCAAAGGATGGGCAGCAGGCCAGCGATGATCACGGCGACGGTCATGGCCTTGGGGCGCACTCGCTGGACAGCACCTTCACGAATGGCGTCGAGCAGGACGCCTTCGCCATGGGCTCCAGCGTTAACCCGATCCGTCCAGGCGTTCTTCAAATACAGCAGCATAATGACGCCGAACTCAGCAGAAACGCCTGCCAGTGCGATGAATCCGATTCCTGTCGCTACGGATAGGTTGTACCCGAGCAGATATAGGAACCAGACGCCCCCGGTCAGAGCGAATGGCAGCGTAGCCATGATGAGCAGCGCCTCGCCAAAGCGGGCAAACGTTAGGTAGAGCAATACAAAAATGATCAGCAAGGTAGCCGGAACGACGAGCTTCAGCTTCGCGTTAGCGCGCTCCATGAATTCGAATTGGCCGGAATAGCTGATGCTCATGCCGGATTCGAGCTGGACCCCTTTGCTGATCTTTTCCCTCAGATCGCCCACCACAGCCGCCATGTCGCGGCCACGAACATCGACGTAAACCCAGCCCGACAGCCTTGCGTTTTCGCTTTTAAGCATGGGCGGTCCGTCTGTCACCTGTACTTTGGCCACGGTCCCCAACGTGATCTGGCTGCCTTGCGGCGTGTAGATCGGTAGGTTGCGCAGATCGGATATCGAGTCGCGCCACTCGCGGCCATAGCGGAGGTTGATCGGATACCTGGCGAGCCCTTCCACGGTTTCACCAATGGTTTGACCACCGATGGCACCGGCCACGATCGATTGCACGTCCGCGATATTCAGGCCGTAGCGTGCGGCGGCGACACGATCGATATCCACATCGATATACCTGCCGCCGGTCAGTCTCTCAGCAAGCGCCGAACTGACCCCAGGCACCGTTTTGGCGATTTTTTCCACTGCCTGGGTGGCTTTGTCGATCTGTGCCAAGTCAGTGCCATACACTTTCACCCCGATCGGGCTCTTGATACCCGTCGCCAGCATATCGATACGGTTTCGAATCGGCGGGATCCACAGATTGGCTAATCCAGGTACCTGTACGGTGCGATCCAACTCCTCAACCAGCTTGTCAGGCGTCATCCCAGGGCGCCATTGATCCTTCGGCTTGAACTGAATGGTCGTCTCGAACATTTCCAGCGGGGCGGGATCTGTAGCGGTGTCGGCTCGACCAGCCTTACCGAACACGTGTGCAACTTCTGGAACCGTTTTTATGAGCCGGTCCGTCTGCTGCAGTAGCTCAGAAGCCTTCTGAGAGGAGAGGCCTGGAAGCGCAGTGGGCATATAAAGGAGGTCACCTTCATCCAGCGGGGGCAAGAACTCCCCACCAAGGCGAGAGGCCGGCCACAAGCCTGTCAGGAAGACCAGAACAGCCACCAGCAGAGTCATCTTGGGCCAGCGCAGTACCGCGTCCAGGGCCGGCTTGTAGATCCAGATGAGGCCACGGTTGAGTGGATTGCGGTGTTCATCCGGAATCCTGCCCCGTATCCAATACCCCATGAGCACCGGAACCAGTGTTACCGACAGACCCGCGGCCGCTGCCATTGCATAGGTTTTGGTGAACGCCAGTGGACCGAACAGCCGGCCTTCCTGCGCCTCCAGGGTGAACACTGGAATGAACGACAGCGTGATGATCAGCAGGCTGAAGAACAATGCCGGCCCCACTTCAACAGCCGCGTCAGTAATGACCTTCCAGTGCTCCTGGCCCTTCAAGGTGGAGTCAGGATGCCGCTTGTGCCAGGCCTCAATGTGCTTGTGGGCGTTTTCGATCATGACGATTGCTGCATCGACCATCGCTCCGATGGCGATCGCGATGCCACCCAACGACATGATGTTGGCGTTGATGCCTTGCCGCTGCATGATCACAAAAGCAATCAGGATGCCGATCGGCAACGACACGATGGCGACCAACGACGAGCGCAGATGCCACAGAAAAATCGCGCAAACCAACGCAACGACAATGAACTCCTCGATGAGCTTGTGCGTGAGGTTTTCAACGGCACTGTCGATCAGCTTGCTACGGTCGTACGTCGTGACGATTTCGACGCCTTCGGGAAGGCTCGCTTTGAGCTCATCGAGCTTGGTTTGAACGGCAGCGATGGTTTCCCGAGCGTTCTTGCCGCTACGCAGGATCACGACTCCACCGACTACCTCACCTTCGCCATCAAGCTCGGCAATACCCCGGCGCATTTCCGGGCCGAGCTGGATATGCGCAACGTCCCCTAGCGTCACAGGCACGCCGCCTTCGAGACGCAAAGGAATGGCTCGAAAGTCCTTGAGTGTCTTGAGATACCCGGTCGCACGGACCATGAACTCGGTTTCGGCGAGTTCCAGAACACTCCCGCCGGTTTCACGGTTGGCCTCATCGATCGCCTTTGCGATCTGCTGCTGCGTAACGCCTCTGCTGGCCATGCGTACGGGATCGAGTACCACCTGGTACTGCTTGACCATCCCGCCTATGGGCGCGACTTCCGCCACGTTGGGCAGTGTCTTGAGTTCATAGCGCAGGAACCAATCTTGCACAGAGCGCAGCTGCGAGAGGTCATGTTTGCCCGTTCGGTCTACCAAAGCATATTGGTAGATCCAACCGACACCCGTGGCGTCAGGTCCCAAGGCGGGTTTGGCGGCGGCGGGAAGCCGACTCTGCACCTGGCTCAGGTACTCCAGCACCCGCGAACGGGCCCAATAGAGGTCGGTGCCGTCCTCGAACAGGACGTACACGTAGCTATCCCCGAAGAAGGAGTAGCCGCGGACTGTCTTCGCGCCGGGGACAGACAGCATGGTCGTCGTCAGTGGGTAGGTGACCTGGTTTTCAACGATCTGAGGCGCCTGCCCCGGGTATGGCGTGCGGATGATGACCTGAACGTCGGAAAGGTCAGGCAACGCATCAACAGCGGTGTTCTTGACCGACCAGACACCCCAAGCCACCGCGAACACAGTAGCCAGTAGGATCAGAAAGCGGTTGGCCACTGACCAGCGGATTATGGCTGCGATCATTGTTGGCCCCCGAGCTTCTCGATGCGCTCGATGACCAGGCCTTCGTCGCTTTCACGCACGCCAACACGGACACGGTCGTCCACTTGCAAGCCTGACAGCAGAGATTGATCGGCAACCGGAAAGGACATGGTCATCCCAGGCATGTTCAGCGTCTTGAACGGCCCATGCGACAGGCCAACCAGGCCATCTTCCAGGCTGACGATCGTACCTTCAGCCTCGTGCAAAGCAGGTTTGACAGGCGGTGCCGTCTGCTCCAGACCCCGAGCGGTCAGCCCGCGTAGGCTCGCCTCTGAATCCAGGAGGAACTGACCGGACGCCACGACCTGCTGACCGGCTTCCAGCCCGTCGAGCACCTCTGTTTTGTCATCGAACTCTCGACCGATGCGGACCTCAACTGGGCGGTAACGGCCTTCATTCTCAGCCAGCATCACCAATGCGCGCCGGCCGGTGCGAATGACCGCCTCGGACGGGATGACCAAGGCATCTTCAACGTTGCGACTCAATGTCACCTCGGCCGTCATGCCGGGGCGAAGCCGCTGCTGCGGGTTGGGCAGTTCGACCCGGACACGCACAGTGCGGCTATCCAGGTTGGCTTGCGACAGTACCGCCTGGATCGTGCCTTCCAGCGTTTCACCCGCAAAAGCAGGGAGGCGGGCTGTCACCGACTGCCCCGGCGCTAAATTTGTGATCTGCGCTTCAGGCACCGCAACCTCTAGCCAAACCGAGTCCAGCCCATTGATGCGTGCGAGAGAGGCGCCGGCGGGGACGGTCATGCCCTCGCGGACATCGAGACTGTTCAACACGCCACCGATCGGGCTCGTTACGGTCCATACGGGGCGCGCCTTACCGGTGCGTTCCAGCTGAGCAATGACATCTGCCGGCATGCCGGCAAGGCGTAACCGCTGTCGGGCCGCCGCGAGCAGTTGGGGTTGGCCAATCCCTTTGAGCGCCAGGTACTCTTCCTGTGCAGCAGCCCATTCGGGAACCAAAAGATCGGCTAACGGCGCGCCTTTTTCAATGACGTCTTCCGGCGCTCGGTCGTAAACGCGCTCGACGAAGCCCCCGGAGCGCGCTTGCACGACAGCCACGTCTCGCTCGTCAAACATCAATGCGCCTGTCGCTTCGAGCGACTGGCTAATCGATTCGCGCGTTGCGGTCGCCAGGCGCATACCCAGGTTCTGCGTCACGCTCGGATCGATGCTCATCGACGCCCCGTCACCGCCTTCATCGGCATAGCGCGGAACCAGGTCCATATCCATAAAGGGGGATTTGCCTGGCTCATCGAATTTCTGTTGCGGATACATGGGGTCGTACCAATAAAGCACCTCCTTTTCGCCTTCCGCTTGCGCAAACACAGAGGTAGACAGACCGACAATGCCCACAGTAACGATAATCAGCGGAAGGCTTAGGACGACGGCCAGCCGCTTGAGTAGAAATGTCATGGTCGGGTATCTCCAAAGGCAAAATGCAGGCGGGCGTTGCTCAGCGATCGGTCGCGGGCTACGTCAATACGACGCAGGCGAGTCTCAACGAGCTGGCGGCGCGCATCGATCACTGCGGTCAGTTCGCCGGTCCCGGCGCGGTAGTCCGCCATGGCAAGGCGGACCTTTTCCTCGGCGAGTGGCAGTAGGGTTTCTTCAACACGTGCGAATGCGCGGTCAAGGCGCTGATATTCAGCCAGGTCGGCGGCCAGCTCCTGGTTATGCATACGCAACATCGCCTGACGCTGCGCCTCGATCTGTGTGAGGCGCGCTCGCTCAGCCGCGATCTTTGGATCCTGCCGAGAGCTGGTAAACAGCGGCAGGTCGAAACTGACGCTGAGGTTGACCATGTCGCCGTATTCTCTGCCGCGACGTAGATAATCGACTCCCCAACTCCAGTCCGGTGTTTTCTCAGCGATGGCCTGGCGAACTTTTGCCTCAGCTTCACGAGTCATCGGGTCGAAGGCGAGCAAAGCCGGATGGCGGTTCAGGTTGTGCTGATAGTGATCAACGTCGGTAAGCCATCGCGGCCAGTCGCCTGTAAGCGGCTGGTCTGCTGGCTCGCCTATCCAACGGCGGAGGTCGGCCCGCGCAACAACCTGGTTGCGCATCAGCTCATCCTCTTGATCAGCAAGCAATGCTGCCTCTTGCTTCGGAAGTACGCTGTCTGCGGTTTGCCCACCGCCGCCGGCAATGCGCGCCTGAACGGCCCGGGAAAACAGCTGATTCTCACTGTAGAGCTGTTTGAAAAGACTCAGTTTCTGCTCGACCGCGAAGCTAGCGATCCATGCCTCGGCAGTAGCCTGGCGCACGCTGAGACGTTCAATGGTTTGCTGAACGTCTGCGAGCGCAACACTAGCCTGCGCAGCCTCGACACGGGCGCGCCTTTTCGCTCGGTTTGGAACATCTTGCATGACCCCAACCATTTGCATGGTCATGGCCTCTTGGTCCAATTGCCAGCGTGAGTCACCTTCAATGGGTACGTTTTGCAGCCCAAGTCTAAGTTTGGGGTCAGGGAGCTCGCCGACAGGGATTGCAGCGTTGCGCGCGGCTTGGAGATTGGCGGCTTGCGCATCCAGCGAAGGCGCGTCTTGCTCGGCCAAGCTCAGGGCTTGTTCTAAGGTTAGAGCTGATGCGAGCTCGGAAAATGAGAGCGCGCCCATGATCAAGGCGGCCACGTAGGGAGGCGCCCAGCGGATACGGGGTTTCATTAAAAAAGAGTTCCTGATCTTCCATGCGAGCCAAAGGCGCGCGGTAGCCGGCCCGAATCTTCACATCCGGGCGGTTCCTAGAATTTGATCGGGATCAGACGCGGGGTGGATGCCAGACTACGTCCAGAAGACGAGAAGGGATTTGGTCGTTATAGGGCGTGGTCACGGGTCTAGCAGCAGGGACCAGCTGCGCCTTCGCAGCAACGATCTGAAGGAGGCTGAGGGTTTTGCATTCTTGCCCCGTCTTGCAGACGGTCGTCTTCCCTTGCTCATGCCCTTCACAGCACTCGGGCTCAGCGCCGCTGACGCCAGACATCAACGCGTGGCTGGCTGCCATGGCCTCCATGCCTTCCATATCAAGCATTACATGATGCGCTGACGACCCAACCGGCATGAGCAATTGCGCCATCCCGTTGATCGGAAGCGCAAGCACTAGCAGCAGGATAAGGAAGGAGCGCATGTAGGACTTCATATTTTTTCAGCTTACGGGGCAATTCATGAGCAATCAATGAGGCAATCGATCGCTTCGCAACCGAAGCCTAAGCCGGCACGGTTCAAACTACACTCGCTTGACGGAGCCGGAGAGCGTTAAACACAACCGATGCTGAGCTAAGGCTCATGGCCAGGGCAGCAATCATCGGAGACAGCAACAGTCCAAAGAACGGATAGAGCAGCCCTGCAGCAATCGGGATGCTCAGACCGTTATACATAAAGGCAAACAGAAGGTTCTGACGCATATTGCGAACTGTTGCCACCGAAAGCGTACGGGCGCGAAGTATTCCCATCAGGTCACCTTTAACCAGCGTAACTTGGGCACTGTTCATCGCCACGTCAGTACCCGTACCCATCGCAATGCCTACGTCAGCCCTAGCGAGAGCGGGCGCATCATTTATTCCGTCGCCTGCCATGGCGACTACTTTACCGAGGGCTTGTAGCTTAACCACCAGCGCCTCCTTGTCCTGCGGCTTCACTTCGCCATGCACTTCATCGATCGATAGCTCACGAGCCACCGCGCGGGCAGTGGTAAGCCCGTCGCCGGTGGCCATGATGACTTGCACGCCCTCCGCTTGGAGCCGAGCTACAGCTTCCTTGGAAGTCGGTTTAATTGGGTCCGATACGGCCAGCAAGCCGGCAAGTGCCCCATCAACAGCCAGGTACACAATACTGGTACCGCTTTCGCGCATTTTTTCTGCTTGGTCTTTCAACGGCTCGACGCTAACACCCGCGTCTTCCATAAGAGCGGTGTTGCCTAGCTGTAGCTGCTTGCCTTCCACCAGACCACGGACCCCGATCCCTGACCCTGACTCGAAGGTTTCAGGCTTTACCAACTGAATACCCTCGCTTCTCGCATGGTCCACGATGGCGTGGGCTAGGGGATGCTCGCTACCTTGATCCAAGCTGGCAGACAAACGGATGACTTCCTGAGCATCGAACGGCGTGACGCCTACCGCCCGATCGAAAACAGGTCGGCCCTCGGTCAACGTTCCAGTTTTATCGACAATCAGCGTGTCTACCTTACGGACATTCTCGATGGCGCCTGCGTCTCTGAAAAGCACTCCGCTTCCAGCCGCTTTGCCTGTGGCAACCATGATCGACATAGGCGTCGCCAGGCCAAGTGCGCAAGGGCAAGCGATAATCAGAACCGCAACTGCATTGATCAGGCCGAATACCCAGCCCTGCTCGGGTCCGAACAGGCCCCATGCAAAGAAGGTCAACAGCGCAATCCCGATGACCGTCAGCACGAAATAACCAGCAACCGTGTCCGCCATCCGCTGCATGGGTGCTTTTGAGCGTTGTGCATTCGCAACCATCTGGACGATTTGTGAAAGCATGGTCCCGGAGCCAACTTTAGTGGCTCGCATGACAAGCGAGCCACTCGTGTTCATCGTCGCGCCGATGAGCGCATCGCCTGTCCGCTTCGTCACCGGGACGGGCTCGCCCGTTAGCATGGATTCGTCGACGGCGCTCTCGCCCTCCAATACTTCTCCATCCACCGGTACCTTTTCACCAGGACGAACGCGCAGATGGTCACCCTCGTGAACATGTGTAAGCGGAATGTCCTCCTCGGAACCATCCTTGGCGATACGGCGAGCTGTTTTGGGCGATAGGCCAAGCAAGGACTTGATTGCCGAGGACGTCTGGGAGCGGGCCTTCAATTCGAGCAACTGCCCTAAAAGCGTCAGGGAAATGATGACCGCGGCGGCTTCGTAATAAACGCCTATCCGGCCGCCCACTGTGAATGATTCTGGAAATATGCTCGGTAAGACGGTTGCTACGATGCTGTAAATATACGCAGCCCCTGTGCCAAGCCCGATCAACGTCCACATGTTTGGGCTGCGATGCTTAACAGATGCGAAACCGCGCACGAAAAATGGCCAGCCTGCCCACAAGACAACCGGGGTCGTAAGGGCTAGTTCAACCCAGTTCTGGCTAGCGCCGTGAAACAGCGGAAGTGCATGTCCCGCCATGGCCAACAGGGTCACTGCTACGGTCAGGGGCAGAGACCACCAGAATCGCTTCGAGAAGTCCTTGAGTTCGGGATTCTCCTCCTCGTCGAGTTCAGGGATCAGAGGTTCCAATGACATCCCGCAGATAGGGCAATCACCTGGACCCATTTGGCGGATCTCAGGGTGCATCGGGCAGGTGTACTCGGTCGTTGCATCACCGGCGGACGCCTTCTGTGCGGGCGGCGTGGATGCCTGAGGCGATGACCCATGAGCCTGCTGTGCAGTGAGATATCTAGCAGGATCAGAACGAAACTTGGTCTGGCAACCCTGGCTGCAGAAGCGGTAAGTGCTTCCCTGATAGTGCTCTTGATGCTCGCTGTCCTCTTTCACCTTCATCCCGCAGACGGGGTCTGTGAGTCCTGCAGAGCCTTTCGTTTGGTCAGGCTGATGATGGCAATGCGAGGAGGTCATGCGGGCTCCTTATGGATTGGTTAGCAACGAACAGCCTACTGCGGGGACGTTTGTGGTTTTTCCGATGCTTACAGCGTCCGACAACCAATATATGCAAAGCGTCCTGACCAAAGGCTGAAGTAACCATTACATTTCTGTCAGGTTCTCCGGTATGTCAGGTCGTACGAATGCTGAAGCGAGCTGCTGAAAAAAGTAGCTCGCGCGAATACCGCTTGCTGGCCTAGCCTATGCCTCCCTTATCCGAAGCCCGGCCGCTTTCTTTTAATGAATACCGAACCGTGCAAAGCCTAAGCGCAGGTGCTCTGTTTTGATAGAAGCCGTAATTTTTGATGTCTATGGCACACTCCTGCAAATCAGTGAACGACGGCGGCCATTTCGCAGTAAGCGTCTGCCGAACTCACCTTGCGTAATTCAGGCGGGTGCCCATTGATGCGGCAGTAGTTGGCCAATCTCGCTGGCCCGCTGTGTCGGCAGCCGCATCAGCACATCCTTCAGGTAGGCGTACGGATCATGCCCATTCATCCGCGCCGACTGGATCAGGCTCATGATCGCCGCCGCCCGTTTGCCGCTGCGCAGCG
>NZ_JBANEO010000007.1:0-54454 GCF_037967085.1 Pseudomonas sp. CBC3 | reverse complement strand
CGCCTGGTGCACAACGCTTATCGGATCAATCTGGAGGGTGAATCAATGCGCAAACGGACGCAGAAATTGACGACGCCGGGCACCTCAGACTAACAATGCCACCCCTGCGTCGCTGCGCTCCGACTGCCTGTCCGAATGAACGTGGAACAGGTGTCCGGATCAGCGTGGGCTGAGTGTCCGAATGGCGTGGAATCCGCAGATGGTCTTGAAATCGGGCATCAAACGCCCGGTTAGCCACATGAGTTCGACGTTGCGCTGGGCTTCTCGCTCCAGACGTCGGCTCGATTGAATTCGGTTTAGGTAACCGTAGATGTAGATCTTCAGCAGGATCGCCGGGTGGTAGGCAGGTCTGCCGGTTTCGGCTGGAATGACGCCATCAAAACCTAGATTGGCCAAATCGAGTTCATCGACGAAAACGTCAACCACCCGAACCGGATTGGTATCGCTGACGTAGTCGTCGAGGCTTTCGGGAAGTAAGGTGCTTTGACCTCGATGTTCACCCTGGATAAACCGTTTCATGGGCGTCCCTTGCGATGAGATTCTCGGAAATCATAGCAAGGGTTTACCGGGATGTTTTTACACACTCTGGGCCGATTCCTGCCTAATCCGAAAGGCTCAAAGCGGTCAAAAGCGGTCATTGTTGGCCAGCTGCAACAGACCGCTTCATTCACAAGAAAATTATTCAGGTGTGAGCATGGAAATTAAATCGCTGGCGACGGTAGCCATGATTATGTGATCTGCGACTTTTGCTCCTCTGGTACCCGCATCCCTGATTATGGCTTGCAATACGGCCGGATCATCAATTCGTCCCCTTCCAGAACGTAGCGCGGAGCATGATCCGAGTGCTTGAATTTCAGGACGTAGCTGCCATGAGTCTTTTCCAGGTACAAGTTTCCGAACACCGGATCAGATCTTCTTTTGAAGCTGTGAAACCGGCCGCTCCAACATCGATTGCGTTAGCCCGTGCATATCCGCATTGGCTTGCCAAATCAAAAACCGGCTACGCATATCTCGAACAGCAGCTAACAGCTTCTGATTGTTCGCTGTCAGTTTCTCAATGTGCTCGTTAGCGGCCTGAATATCGCTAATCCAGCCCGGCTTCAGCTTCTGAGCCTTCAATGCCGCCTTGCAATTCTTCATCGCTAAATCCACGGCAGGTAGATTCATCAGGGACTGGCGAGCACGACTGATACCCAGTTTCTCTTTGCAGGCCTCAACGAGCAAAGGCCAAGTCAGCTTCGGCTCTGACCATTCCTCAATCAGCTTAATGATGCGTTTCTCATCCTTTGGCGTTAAATGCCCCATCGTTAACCCTCGATCTCATCAAGCAAAGCTAAGACGTCATCCAACGATGGCAACGCCTCTTGCGCCTGGTTCTCTTCAATGACTTTGACTTCGATCAACCCCGACATTGCGGCGGCGTTCTTGGTCAGCGTCCAACCGTTGTCGGCGTTCCACACAATGTCACCGTTTTCGAGTTCGGGGTTTTCCAGCGTTTGGATGAGCGCCTCGCACTTAAAGAGCTTCTCACCCAGTTTTTTGGCAGACTCTGATGCTCCAAACACACCACGAGACTGCGCATCCATGGCTTTATCTAGGCGGCGTTGAAGGTCGTCGCGTTCTTCCATGAGGTTGCCCAGCTTCACGTCATCCCCTTTGACGCAACCGAGCCGCCCGCAGTCCAAACAGGCACCCATTTTCGGACAGGGCTCGGATGCGAAGTTGTGTGCACAAACGCCGAGATGGGTTTGATGGATAATGCGGTCTTGCTCACCCTCGCGCAGTTCCCTCACCTCCGCCAGGGTCAGCGGCTGATTGGTTTTGACCTTGTCCAGACGCTGAGCAGCGGTGCTGTGCTTCGTTTTGGGGTGGTAAGCCGCAACCCTTTGAGTACGATCCTCGATGGTCTCATGGTTGTAGATAGACCCCATCGTCGTGCGTCCAGAGAAGGCGTCAATCAGGAGCTGCGACAGACCGGCCTCGTGCATCCGCGTGTTCAATTCGTGCCGAAACGCATGCGTGTTGACCTTGACGCCGGGATAGCCATAGCGCTCGAACAGGCTTTTCCTTTTCGGTTTGTTCGAACCGCCCAATTGCGCCTTCATTCGGTTAGGGTTCGCCGCGATCTCTACGCCAAACCCGTGCGTCACAGCAGTGCCACCTGCGTCTTCAGCCAGCGCTCCCGTGCGCACGGTGAACAAGGCATCACGAAACTTCACCCGCGCCTTGCCCTCCGTGTACGGCGTGGTGTAGGGAAAATCCTTTGGGAGATACTTCTCACGCAGCAGCGCATTGAGCGTGCGCAGCGTGATCACACACCGGTCGTCAAACTCAACACCCTGGACTCCTGGCTTGTCCTTCACGTATATCCGCTTCCCTCTACTGGCATCCAAACCATCACGAATCTCGGCCAAGAGGGCTCGGGCGGCGGGGCTGAGCGCCTTTTTCTTCTCCATGGGTTTTAGGAAACCATTTTGGAATGTTGTTCGCGGGTTGTGGCTCTCATGAACACTGAGTTTCAGCGCGGCACAGGCTTCGGCATAGGTAAGCGGTTCATCAGGCCCCTTGAGTGGCAGCCCTTCATGGGGCGGAAACTCATCGGGATGCTCTTCCAGCCAGGCGGCGTAAGCCCGCGCCTCATCGGTGATCGGTTTCAGTAAGGTGATGACCCGCTCGACGACCGGCTCCATCTCGGGCTTAACGACTGGCTTCAGCGTGACCTGGTTTACCTTTTCCGCGTACCAGCGCAGGAACATGCGCCGGTTGCCGTGGGTATCCTCTTTGAACACCCGACAATCCAATTCAACATCCGCCAACTCACCCACGCGACTCGGGGCGCTCAGCAACAGCGCACAGGCGGATGTCACAACGATATCCAGAGGGCGGGTCAATTCGTTAGTGAACACTTCCCCGAGCGCTTTGATCGCTTCGGGGTTGGGCAGTTTCTGTTCCCGATCCGCTTTTTGCTGCTTGAGCGTGCCACGCGACTTCATCGTCAGCGGAGAGGTCCACCGAAAATCGGCCTTGAGCAGTTTTTTGGCCCGCATCAGGGTGATGAGCGCCTCAAGTGCCTTGCTGCTAACGTATGCGTTGTTGCATTTTGCCCAGTGACGACTCAGGTGCTCGCACGCTTTATTGCAGACAGCGGCGGACACCTGCGTCACATCCCGCGTGCCGGTCAGCTCGACCAAGGCGGCTTCCAGCACCTTCAGGGCAGTCAGCCAGTCTTTAATTGCCTTTTTCTGCAAATACACCCGTCGGTACACCATGATGGCCTTGGCAAACTCCGTGAAGGGTGCCTGTATCGCCTTTGGGGCTGCGTTGGTCGATCCCAGCGCCGTGAAGCTACAGCTATGGACGCCATGCTTGTGCCAACTGCCGTCTTCCCAGCAAATACTCGAGTGCACGCGACTGGGAATGCCTTTGGGCAGGGTCTGTTTTGCCCATTCGATAAACGCCGTGAGCTGAGCCTCCGTAGCCAGTTGGCTCCTGGGCTTGAAATCAACAATGTTGTTCGTCAGTTCAGAATCAAACGCATCGGTCATTCGCCTTTCCTCCCTGATTGGCGCGTGGCCTCACAATCCAGAATCACCTTGCGGCACGCCAGAATGGCCCGATCCCAGAGCACGCCGGTCGTTTTATCCGTGGCAATGGTTTGCGCCCGCCGACGTTCCAATCGCTCAAGAACCGCGCGGTGATTGGCGTACAGAAGGGGTTGGAATTTTCCGCATGCGTAACAGGTAAAGGGCGCATCGAGATGGCAGGCGGCAGTGGCACCGCACACTGCCAGATCCTCGATTTGTCGATCCGCTCGATCCCCGTTTTTTGCTGAGGTGCGATCCGTGACGATGATCCCGGTGAACGCATTCACAACCAAGGCCAGATGGTCGCTCATCTTCGCGTCGATCAAGGCCAGCAGCTCCGGCGACACCTGGCGGTACTTTCGTACTGTCCGAGTATTGTTGTGCATCAATGCGCTGGCCATCGTCCACTCATCCAGCCCGGCATTGGACAAGTCCGTGCCGAGGGTGTGCCTGAACCGGTGCCCCCGCGTCACTTTCAGCGGCTGATGGGTGCGAGGCGAAATTGGAAAGCCCTCCATCCGCTCGATGCGATCAAGCCATGCCTGAACCGTGCCTGCTCCAACATGAAAGATTGGCTGCGGCGCCTCTTCGAGGGCTTTTTGCAGAGGGCTATCGAGTAAAACAGGGGGATTCACCCGTTCCAAAAATTCTGCTTCATCATCTATCTTCCGACGAAAGAGCGGCACATTCTCAATGGCTGCATCCCAGTAGGCGCGGTCTGGATAGGTTTGCCAGAGTTGCGCCAGAACCATGGCCTTGTAGGCCTGCACGGTGTTGTACAGGTCCTCATCCAGACTGAAGGTTTCGGACTTGGCTCGCCAACCCGCCTCGCCGTGTTTTTGCTTTGCCCAATGAAACCTGACCTTGCAGCCCTGATCGGTCTTCGTTAAATCACCAAACACCATCATGCGCACCTGAGCGCCACGCTGCCCGTAAATCATCAACAGGCGCAGATACAGGTATTGGTCGGGATCTAGCTGACCGTGACAGAACTGCTCATGTATCCATTGGTGCAGCGCGTCCTGCTCCACCTGGGTGAACGGGCCCTGTTCGGGGTCCAGGCTGAGGATCACATCGTGGCTGGATTTCTTTTTTCTGGGCAGTGCCTGGTAGGCCTCGATCAGGGATTGCGGCGGACGTTGTTCGAGGGATTCGCAGTCGCGCCAAAACGCCATGAAAGCGGCTAACTGACTGAACTCGCTGACGTTAAAGCGCTCCCGCAGAGCGATCAGGTGATCCTCGTTGAGCGGGTCAAGACCGGCCTGAGCAGCCCGCGACAACACACTGGCGACTTTAGCAACCGAGCCCGTTGCATGATCAGCCATTCGATAGGCCATGGCGGCGTGCAACCAGGGCTGCCAATCCGGCGAGACGCAGGCGAGGGCCGCTTTCCAGTTGACTGGGTGTGTGGCCGATTTATCGGGTTTCCACATGGGGTGAGTCGGTGTGAACACCTCCCCACATTTCGCCAGGCGAGGCGTGCTCAGCCATGCATCGAGGCTGTCCTTTGTGGGGGCCTGAAGTGCTTCGACGGCGATGTTCACGCTGAACCTCCTGGTGTCATGCCGGCCTTATGACGGCTGGACGTAAACCGCTCGGCCCGTTTCTGTATCGCTTTGTCTGCCTCCTCCTTCCAGAACTTTGCGCCGTAGAGGCCGGGCATGTTCGACTCGGGACTCCAGCCGAACATCCATGTCAGGGTCTTTTGAACTTGCGTGGTGCGATCCTCCGGCGTGAGCGCTGCCAGCTCCTCACGCATGCTTTCCAGCATGGTGTAGACCGCGTCATGCCTGAGAATATGCGGGTGCACATGAGCCAGTTCCGGCGCTATTTCTCGAACCCTCGACAGAACGCCATCCACTGCCTTGATGGTCAGAGGCCCGCCCTCATTTCGCTTGTGCGCCACCAGCAAAAACGGATGCTTCCTTGCTTGCGATGTGCCGCTACGGGGCTTTCTGTGGCGATATTTCGATTCGTACTCAGTGATCGCGTCATACAGGTCATCGGTCATCACCAGCATGCGCTCGTGGGTTTTGAATTGCGGGGCCATGGTTCGTGGATCGATGCTCTCATCCTCGAGGTTGACCACCGCCAGTTGACGACTGTGCCAGTGAATATCTCTGGTCTTGATCAGCAGCATCTCGGAGCGTCGCAGCCCCATGTCGAGACCCAACAGCAAAATGATGTAGTTACGCAGCCTGATGGCGTCATCTGAAAAGGGATTCTCGGCGCTATTCGGATGCATGATTTCCAGCAACCGAGTTCGCTCCTGGGCAGTAAGCCCCTTCATTTCGTCCGTTCGCGTTTTTTTCCACGCAGGGCTGGCCGCTTTGATCTTGCGGTTGATGCGCTTCTTCAGATCGTCAACCGCCTCATATCGTGTTGAGTGATCACCCAACTTGTCATAGAGGAAGGCCAGATAGTCGCGTACCGCCTCGATTCGCTGCTGCGCATGGACTTTGCCAACGGATTTGTAGGCGGTCGGATGCAAGCGCATCCCCGCATACTTCATGGCCAAGGTTTCCTTGCTGAACCCCGCGTCCGACACAAACCTTGAAAGCTCACTGTCTGTCAGGTACCGGCTGTGAGGGCGCTGTTCGAGGTGAGAAATCAGATCAATGGAGGAAAACGCCAGAAACTCCTCAAACACAGCCAGATGCTCAAGGTACTTCTTGGTTGTTTCGAGGGCTCTGCCCGAGTGCTCCATGGTGATGTATAGGTTGGGGTAGTAGACCGGGATGCAGTCTTGCACCAGCATCTTTCTTCGAGCAGCATTCACCACCTGCTCTATGACTTGCAAACCCATGTTGCTCCCTCATAAAAATTAACTTTTTCTAAGTATAGTCAGGCGCATCGGCTGGCCAGCGCAAACCTAACGTTTTATTTTCCTAATTTAAGCGCTTGCCGCTACCATTCAAAGCACTGAAGACACAGGATTAAAGGCGAATCAAACCATGTCCAAAAGTGACAAATCAGGCAAAACAGGCTCTTACGTCTATACCATGCATCGGCTGAGCAAGGTCGTTCCGCCGAAACGCGAGATTCTCAAGAACATTTCCCTGTCCTTTTTCCCTGGCGCCAAGATCGGCGTGCTCGGTCTCAACGGCGCGGGTAAATCCACGCTGTTGAGAATCATGGCCGGCGTCGACAAGGAGTTCGACGGAGAGGCGCGGGCGATGCCCGATCTGAACGTGGGTTACCTGCCCCAGGAACCCGAGCTCGACCCGAGCAAAACGGTTCGCGACGTGGTTGAAGAAGCAGTCAGCAGCATCAAGGACGCCCAGGCGCGCCTCGATGAGGTCTACGCTGCCTACGCTGAACCCGATGCCGACTTCGACAAGCTGGCCGCCGAACAGGCCAAGCTCGAAGCCATCCTGCAGGCCAGCGACGGCCACAACCTGGAGCGCCAGCTGGAAGTAGCCGCCGACGCCCTGCGTCTGCCGCCCTGGGACGCCAAGGTCGAGCACCTGTCCGGTGGCGAAAAGCGCCGTGTCGCGCTGTGCCGCCTGCTGCTCTCGGCGCCCGACATGCTGCTGCTGGACGAACCGACCAACCACCTGGACGCCGACTCGGTGGCCTGGCTGGAACACTTCCTCCACGACTTCCCCGGCACCGTGGTTGCGATCACCCACGACCGTTACTTCCTCGACAACGTCGCTGGCTGGATTCTCGAACTCGACCGCGGCGCGGGCATCCCTTACGAAGGCAACTACTCCGGTTGGCTGGAAACCAAATCCAACCGTCTGGCCCAGGAATCCAAACAGCAGTCGGCCCATGAGAAGGCCATGAAGGAAGAACTGGAGTGGGTGCGTAAAGGCGCCAAGGCCCGCCAGTCCAAGTCCAAGGCACGCTTGCAGCGCTTCGAGGAAATGCAATCGCAGGAATTCCAGAAGCGCAGCGAAACCAACGAAATCTACATCCCGGCCGGGCCGCGCCTGGGCGACAAGGTCATCGACTTCAAGAACGTGACCAAGGGCTACGGCGATCGCGTACTGATCGAAGACCTTTCGTTCAGCATGCCCAAGGGTGCCATCGTCGGCGTGATCGGCGGCAACGGCGCGGGCAAATCGACGCTGTTCCGCATGATCATGGGCAAGGAGCAGCCGGACTCGGGCAGCATCGAAATCGGCGACACCGTGCAGGTCGCCTGCGTGGACCAGAGCCGCGAGGACCTGGATGGCAGCAAGACGGTGTGGGAAGCGGTGTCCGACGGCTCCGACATGATCCGCATCGGCAGCTATGAAGTGCCGTCGCGCACCTACGTGGGGCGTTTCAACTTCAAGGGCGGTGACCAGCAGAAGTTCGTCAAGGACCTGTCCGGTGGTGAGCGCGGTCGCCTGCATCTGGCGTTGACGCTCAAGGAAGGCGCCAACGTGCTGCTGCTCGATGAACCGTCCAACGACCTCGACGTGGAAACGTTGCGTTCACTGGAAGAAGCCTTGCTGGACTTCCCCGGCGCGGCGATCGTGATTTCCCACGACCGCTGGTTCCTGGACCGGGTCGCCACGCACATCCTCTCCTACGAGGACAACGGCGATATCGTCTTCTTCGAGGGGAACTACACCGAGTACGAGGCCGACCGCAAGAAGCGCTTGGGCGACGCCGCCGCTCAGCCGCATCGCGTCAAATACAAGAAGTTGGCGCAGTAACGCAAACGGAGCCGAAAGGCTCCGTTTTCGTATCGGCTTTCTTACTGGTCAGAAGGGCCGAGCCTCGATGCGGGCCAAGCGAGCCATAACGCTAGTCCTGGTTGCATCCTGTCGCAGCAAGCGCCTTGACGATCTGCTCGACGAGCGCGTCCGGTTCATGGCGGATATCCATGATCAGCGCCTCGCTCTTCTCTGGCGGCTCGAGATTGGCGAGCTGATCATCCAACAGCGCAGATGCGAAAAAATGCCCGCGACGATTGGCGATGCGCTCCTCCAGCACGTCACGAGGCCCCTGCAGAAAAACCAGTCTCACATCGGCAACTTCGCCACGCAGCACATCGCGATATCGACGTTTGAGCGCCGAGCAGGCGAACACATGATCCCTTCCCTGGCGTGCCCGTTCGGCGATGGCTTCATGCATCGCTTGCAACCAAGGCTGGCGATCCTCATCGGTGAGCGGGATTCCGGCGGCCATTTTCGCCTTGTTGGCAGGTCCGTGATACTCATCGGCATCCGAGAAACCGCACCCCAGACGAGCGGCCAACTGCTCGCCAATGGTCGTTTTGCCGCTTCCAGATACACCCATGATCACGACAATCACTTGCACCCCTTGGTTTTCTTCCGGCAGTTAAAAATTCGAGGCCAGCGACAGACCCCCAGCGCCGCGCCAAGGCACGCACGCCTTCTTTTTTCGGTCATACGGGCGCACCGAAGTTCCTTGCTTCGCGGCGCGCAGTTCACAGCCGCACCGGACCATTCACGCACCAAGATGCGACACTTCGGACCATGTGGCACCTTCACGGTGCAAAAGTTGTTTGTTAGAGTCGCCGCCCAAAAAAATTTTAATGACTGCTGCTAGCGGTCCGACGAGGGCTCTTTAAATGATCGAATCCGTTGACGCCTTTCTTGCCCGTGTTAAGCAGCGCGACCCCCACCAACCAGAGTTCCATCAGGCCGTAGAAGAGGTCGTTCGCAGCCTCTGGCCCTTTCTGGAAGCCAACCCGCGCTACATGCAAGCCGGGATTCTGGAGCGGATGGTCGAGCCCGAGCGGGCAATCATGTTCCGGGTGCCCTGGGTCGACGACCAGGGTCAGGTACGGGTCAACCGCGGTTTCCGCATTCAGATGAACAGCGCCATCGGCCCCTACAAAGGCGGCCTGCGCTTCCACCCTTCGGTCAACGTCGGCGTTCTTAAATTTCTCGCGTTCGAACAGGTCTTCAAGAATTCCCTGACCTCGCTACCCATGGGCGGCGGCAAGGGCGGCTCGGACTTCAACCCCAAGGGCAAGAGCGACAACGAAGTCATGCGCTTCTGCCAGTCGTTCATGAGCGAGTTGTATCGCCACATCGGCGCCGACCTCGACGTGCCGGCTGGTGACATCGGTGTCGGCGGACGTGAAATCGGCTTCATGTTCGGCCAGTACAAACGCCTGTCCAACCAGTTCACTTCGGTCCTTACCGGCAAGGGCCTGGCCTACGGCGGCAGCCTGATTCGCCCGGAAGCCACCGGCTACGGCTGCGTCTACTTCGCAGAAGAAATGCTCAAGAGCGTACGCAGCAGCTTCGAAGGCAAGCGAGTCTCGATTTCCGGCTCCGGCAACGTCGCGCAATACGCCGCGCAGAAGGTCATGGAGATGGGCGGCAAGGTCATTTCCCTTTCCGACTCGGGCGGCACCCTGCATTTCGCTGACGGCATGACCGAAGAGCAGTGGGCCTACCTCATGGACCTGAAAAACGTGCGTCGCGGTCGCCTGGAAGAAATGGGTGCTCACTTCGGCGTGTCCTATCTGGCCGACCAGCGCCCGTGGGGCCTGCCGTGCGACATCGCCCTGCCCTGCGCCACTCAGAACGAACTGGACGGCGAAGATGCCCGCACACTGCTGAAAAACGGCTGCATCTGTGTGGCCGAGGGCGCCAACATGCCTTCCACCCTGGAAGCGGTGGATCTGTTCATCGAGGCCGGCATCCTCTACGCGCCGGGCAAAGCCTCCAACGCCGGCGGCGTGGCCTGTAGCGGCCTGGAAATGAGCCAGAACGCCATGCGCCTGCACTGGACCGCCGGCGAGGTGGACACCAAGCTGCACAGCATCATGCAGTCCATCCATCACGCCTGCGTCGCCTACGGCGAAGAAAACGGCCGCATCAACTACGTCAAAGGCGCCAACATCGCCGGCTTCGTCAAGGTTGCGGACGCCATGCTGGCGCAGGGCGTGGTTTAAAAGCAGCTGGAAGCCTGAAGCTGAAAGCAAAGCCCCTGCCGGATCGTCCGGCGGGGGTTTTTCGTTTTCTAAGGCTGGCTTTGTAGGGCGGGCCGGCGGCGTTCCGCCTCAGTCCACCGCGACAACAGCAAGGTTGGTGGGCTGAAGCCCACCCTACCTATTGACACCAAATGCGCCCGCAACCGTAGGGTGGGCTTTAGCCCACCACGACAGCCTCAAGCTCGGAACATTGGGCTGAAGTCCACCCTACGCTTCTTCGTCCAGCCTTAAAGCCTCCAGCGCTTTTCGGTTTTCCCTTACCAATAATTCTCCACCGCCACCTGACCCGGCCTGCGGGTTAGCGCCAGGTTGAGGTCGCGTGTCTTGAGGATGGTGCGGGTATCTTCAATCATCTGCGGGTTGCCGCAGAGCATGATGCGCGAATGCTCCGGCTCCAGCTTCAGATCGGCGGCGCGCTCCAGTTCGCCGTTTTCGATCAGCGTGGTGATGCGTCCGTTCAGCGCGCCAGGCACCTGCTCGCGGGTAACGACCGGCAGATAGGTCAGCTTGCTGCCCAGCCCATCCAGATATTCGCGCTCCGGCAGTTCGCGGATCAGTTGCTGATACGCCAGCTCCGATTCGGTACGTGCGCTGTAGACCAGCACGATGCGCTCGAAGCGCTCCCACACCTCCAAGCCCTGCAGGATCGAGAGAAACGGCGCCAGCCCGGTACCGGTGGCCAGCAACCAGAGATCACGGCCATCGGGGAAGCGGTCCAGGGTCAGAAAGCCGAACGCCTGCTTGTCGATCAACAACTCATCGCCGGGTTCGAGGCGACTCAGCTCGCTGGTGAACTCGCCGTCCGGCACAACGATGGAGAAGAAGTCGAGAAACTCGTCGTGCGGTGCCGACACCATCGAATAGGCCCGCCAGACGATGCTGCCACTGGGCTTGCGCACACCCAGCCGGGCGAACTGTCCGGCCGTGAATCTGAAGCCCGGATCGCGCGTGGTGCGCAGGGTGAACAGGCTGGGCGTCCACGTCTGCACCTCGAGCAGGCGCTGGCGGGTGAACTTCTCTTCGCTGACGGTCATACTTCGCTCCCTTCGCGGACATCTGCGGATTCGAGGGTTAGGCCCTTGATACACCTTTCCGACGCCAACAAACACCGCCAGTTCTTATGCCTATTCTCGAATCCCCGTATGCGCGCCTCGACCTGATCCGCCAGCCCGAGCAACCGAACGAACCGCTACAGGCGTTCGATGCCGCCGACGAGTATCTGCTCGCACATCTACACGCGCAGGGGTTGCCGGTCGACGCGCGGGTGCTGGTACTCAACGACGGCTTCGGCGCCCTGGCCGCCTCGCTGGCACCGCACGCGAAGGTGACCAGCAGCGGCGACTCCCATCTCGCACACCTGGCGTTGCAGAAGAATCTGGCACGCAACGGCATGCCGGCCGACAGCGTTGCCTTCATGCCCGCCAGCCAGGTCGCCGGCGGCCCGTTCGATTTGGTGTTGATTCGCGTGCCCAAGACCCTGGCACTGCTGGAAGAACAGCTGATTCGTTTGTACGGCCAGCTGGCACCCGGCGCTCAGGTAATCGCCGCTGCGATGATCAAGCATCTGCCGCGCGCAGCAGGCGATCTGCTGGAGAAGTACATCGGCCCGGTGCAGGCTTCGCTGGCGGTGAAGAAAGCGCGTTTGCTGACGGCGACACCCGTCGAAAAACCGGTACCAATATCGCCCTACCCCACGCGCTACCGTCTCGGTCAGCCAGCCATCGAATTGACCAACCACGCCAACCTGTTCTGTCGCGAAGACCTGGACATCGGCACGCGCGCCTTCCTGCCGCACCTGCCCAAGGCACTCGGCGCTCTGCGCGTGGCGGATCTGGGCTGCGGCAACGGCGTGCTCGGCATCGTCTATGCGCTGAGCAATCCGCAGGCGCAACTGACGCTGGTGGATGAAAGCTATATGGCGGTGCAGTCGGCCCGCGAGAACTGGCAGGCGATCCTCGGCGAACGCCCCGCGGACATTCGCGCCGGTGACGGTCTGGCCGAACAGCCGGCGGACTCACTGGATCTGGTGCTGTGCAACCCTCCCTTTCACCAGCAACAGGTGGTCGGCGACTTCCTCGCCTGGCGCATGTTTACCCAGGCAAAATCCGCACTGAGCAAGGGTGGCGAGCTGTGGATCGTCGGCAACCGCCACTTGGGTTATCACCTGAAACTCAAACGGCTGTTCGGCAAGGTCGAGCAAGTCGCCGCCACGCCCAAGTTCGTGATCCTACGGGCGATCAAGGCGTGAGCGAGGCACCGGTTCGCCTGAGCACGCAGGGTGGGCCGGGCGGCGCTCCGCTTCAGACACCAAGAGGCTGCCAGTATCACTCTATGGTGGTGGTCTAAAGTCCACCCTACGGGATGTAGCGTTCCGCGCCCGCCAATGTAGGGTGGGCTTCAACCCACCAGAGACGCTTACAGCTTCCAGCCGCCCTAGAGCAACTTATCCATCGTGATCGGCAGATCCCGTACCCGCTTGCCGGTGGCGTGGTAGATGGCGTTGGCCACCGCTGCCGCGACACCGACATTGCCGATCTCGCCGACGCCTTTGGAGCCGAGCGCGTTGACGATCTCGTCCTTTTCCTCGACGAAGATCACGTCCACCTCACCGATATCGGCGTTCACCGGAACGTGATACTCGGAAAGGTTGTGGTTCATGTAGCGGCCCAGCGCGTGGTCGATCATGGTCTCCTCGTGCAGCGCCTGGCTGATGCCCCAGACCACGCCGCCAGCGATCTGGTTACCGGCTGTTTTCGGGTTGACGACGCGCCCGGCTGCCACAGCGCTGACCACGCGGCTCACCTTGACGGTACCCAACGTCTCGTCCACCCGCACTTCGACGAACACGGCCGAATGCGTGGCGGTGGAATATTCGTTGCGCTTCTCGCCCGGTTCGATGCTCACCTCGGCCTCGAGTACGCCAGTGACCGCGACGACCTGCTCGATCTCGACGCTGTGCGCGGGCGCCGCCTTCAGCCGCATCTGGCCGTCGACGAACTCCACGTCGTCGAGTTTGGCTCCGGTGAACGGCGACACCGGTGTCTGCTGCGCGGTATCCAGTATCTTCTGGCACAGCGCTTCACAGGCCTGCTGCACAGCGCTCCCCACCGAGGAAACGGTCGCCGAGCCGCCCTCCAGCGGAGCCTGGGAAAGGTTCGAATCGCCCAGACGGAACTCCACGCGCTCCATCGGCAGTCCCATAGCGGCCGCCGCGATCTGCGTCATCACCGTGTAGGTGCCAGTGCCGATATCCGCCGTGGCGCTGCTAACCACGAGCCGGCCATCCGGCTCGATGCAGGCCTTGGCGCTGGCCGGCATCTGCATCGCCTCCCAGACGCCGGTGGCCAGTCCCCAGCCGATCAGCTGATTACCGTCGCGCATGGAACGCGGCTCCATCGACCGGCGCGACCAACCGAAGCGTTCGGCGCCCTGCTCGTAACACTGGCGCAGTTCCTTGCTGGAATAGGGCTTGTCCTCGTTACCGTTGCGCTCGGCATAGTTGGTCAGGCGCAGCGTTAGCGGATCGGCCTTTGCCGCATAGGCCAGCTCATCCATGGCACATTCCAGGGCGAATACACCGATGGCCGCGCCGGGCGCGCGCATGTCCAGAGGGGTGTAAACGTCCAGCGGCACCAGCTGGTAGTCCAGCTTCACGTTGGGACATTGATAAAGCATCCCCGACCACTCGACTTCATGTTCGGTGAAGTCTTCGAACGACGACGTCTGGCCGATCGCCTGGTGGGCGATCGCCTCCAGCTGGCCGTTGGCCGCCGCGCCGATGGCAAAACGCTGCACGGTCCGCGGGCGATAACCAAATGTGAACATCTGCTGGCGCTTGAGCGTAACGCGCACCGAGCGCTTGAGCTTGAGCGCCGCCATCACTGCCAGCGGCAGCTGATGCTGCGGTCGCAGGCCGGAACCAAAAGCGCCGCCGACGAAGGGCGAAAGCACGCGGATCTTGCCCTCCATGCCGAACACACCTTCCACATAGCGCATGCAGTTCTGCACGCCCTGGGTCTTGTCGTAGATTTCCAGCTTGCCTTCAGGCAGGTAGTGAACGGTGGATGCGTGCGGCTCCATCGGGTTGTGATGTTCCACCGGCGTGCTGTATTCCAAATCGAGCCTGAGTGGTGCGCCACGCAGCGCGGCGTCCACGTCGCCGCGCGGTGGCGGCAGCTCGGCCGGCGCCTTGTGTGCGCTTTCCAGCTCACTGAGCAGATCGGTCCGGTGGGGCTCGCGATCGTATTCCACCCGCACCAGGCTGCCGGCATAACGGGCCAGCTCAAGGTTTTCCGCCACCACCAGCGCAATCGGCTGGCCGCTGTAGAGGATGCGGTCGTTGAACAGCGGACGGAATGGCGAGCCCTCCGCCGCATCGTCGTCCTCGTAGGGTTCGTCATAGCTGGCGATTGGCGGGCGATTCTGGTGGGTCAGCACCAGCACCACGCCGGGCACCGCCTCGGCCGCGCTGGCATCGATGCTGACGATCCGACCACGTGCAATGCCGCTGTTGACGACGCTGCCATAGAGCAGGCCCGGCACATGGAATTCGCCGGCATAGCGTGCCTGGCCGGTGACCTTGAGCGGTCCGTCGACGCGATCGATGGGCTGGCCAAAAGGGGAAGTGGCGGGTTTCATCGGGCGGCTCCTTTGGCGGCGTCGGTCAGGGCGCGGACGATGGCGCGCCGGCTCAGCTCGATCTTGAAGGCGTTGTGCTCGAAGCCGCTGGCGCCTTCGAGCAGGGCATCGGCCGCTGCGGTGAAGGCGGGCTCATCCGGCGCCTTGCCGATCAGCAGCGCTTCAGCTTCATGCTTGCGCCACGGCTTATGCGCCACGCCGCCCATGGCGATGCGGGCGCTGCGAATGGTGTCGCCGTCCAGCTCCAGCGCGGCTGCGACCGAGACCAGTGCAAAGGCATAGGAGGCGCGGTCGCGCAGCTTGAGGTAGCTGCAATGTGCGGAAAAGCCCTGCGCCGGCAGCTCGACTGCAGTGACCAGTTCACCCTCGGCCAGCGTGTTGTCGCGCTCCGGCGTCTCATCGGGCAAGCGATGGAAATCAGCAAAGGCAATACGCCGCTCGCCCTGCGGGCCCTGCACAATCACTACGGCCTCCAGTGCCGCCAGCGCCACGCACATGTCGGAGGGATGCACCGCGATGCAGGCCTCGCTGTGGCCGAGAATCGCGTGAATGCGATTGAGGCCATCACGCGCCGGACAGCCGCTGCCGGGCTCACGTTTGTTGCACGGCGTGGCGCTGTCATAAAAGTAGTAACAACGGGTGCGCTGCAACAGGTTGCCGCCAGTGGTGGCCATGTTGCGCAGCTGCGGCGAGGCGCCGGCGAGAATCGCTTGGGACAGCAGCGGATAGTGTTGTTGCACCCGCGGATGCCAGGCCAGATCCGAATTGCTCACCAGTGCGCCGATACGTAGACCGCCATCGGCAGTTTCCTCGATATCACTCATCGGCAGCTGGGTGATGTCGATCAGCTGCGCCGGACGGGTAACGTTTTCCTTCATCAGATCGAGCAGATTGGTGCCGCCGGCGATATAGCGGCTGTCCGGGCGAAACAGACTTATGGCTTCGTCGATCGCGGCGGGGCGCGCATAGCTGAAAGGGTTCACGGCTTCACCTCCCGCACGGCAGTCAGGCGGTCGCGGGTCTGCGGCATCACGTCTTCAATGGCGGCGAGGATGTTCGGATAGGCGCCGCAGCGGCACAGGTTGCCGCTCATCTGTTCGCGTAGCTCATCGCGTGTCCGAGCGTGACCTTCGGCGACCAGCCCCACCGCCGAGCAAATCTGCCCTGGCGTGCAATAGCCGCACTGAAAGGCGTCGTGGCTGACGAAGGCAGCCTGCATCGGATGCAGTTCTTCGCCTCGGGCCAAGCCCTCGATAGTGGTCAGCTGCGCACCGTCGTGCATGATCGCCAGGGTCAGGCAGGAATTGATCCGTTTGCCATTGAGCAACACCGTACAGGCGCCGCATTGACCGTGGTCGCAGCCCTTTTTGGTGCCGGTCAATGACAGCTGTTCGCGCAGCAGATCGAGCAGCGTGGTCCAGGGGTAGACCTCGACTTGGCGGCTCTCGCCATTCAACTCAAGGGTAATGGAGCAGGCGGCAATCCCACCTGCAGCGGAAGATGTTTCGCTCATGGCAGCCTCACGGTTCGGGAGTCATCCGCGACCTGTTCTGCGCAGGTTCGCCGAGGACCTCAGGCATCTGGTGCGCTGTCCGTGCGTCTTGGCGTACGACTGCCCAGGCGGGAAGAACGTTCAGCCGGATGACGGGGCGGCCCGTGAGCGAATGCCGGTAGGCGATGGCAATCGATGTGCCAGCTGGTGGAACCCGCTGGTCACGCAATGGGAAATTCAACCCGCCGCGGGCCCGGTGTAAGATGCGCCGCCTTGGCGAGTAACCCGCTTATAGGCTTTGCTATAGCGAGACTGCCCCCGAGAGGCAGACATCACCCAACCGCCAGGCCACGACCGGCACACAAGGGGATTCACCATGCTGGAGAAGCTGTTCCAACTGAAGGCGCACAACACCACGCTGCGCACCGAGGTTTTGGCCGGTATCACCACCTTCCTGACGATGGCCTACATCCTCTTCGTCAACCCGAGCATCCTCGCCGAAACCGGCATGGATCACGGCGCGGTGTTCGTCGCTACCTGTCTCGCCGGTGCCATCGGTTCGGCAATCATGGGGCTGCTCGCCAACTACCCGATCGCGCTGGCACCGGGCATGGGCCTGAACGCCTTCTTCACCTACACCGTGGTGCTGACCATGGGTTACACCTGGCAGACGGCGCTGGGTGCAGTGTTCCTCTCCGGTGCGATCTTCTTCCTGCTGTCGATCTTCAAGATCCGCGAATGGATCATCAACAGCATTCCACTGCCCCTGCGCGCCGGCATTGCGGCAGGCATTGGCCTGTTCCTGGCGATCATCGCGCTGAAGAACGCCGGCATCGTGGTGGACAACCCGGCCACCCTGGTGGGCCTGGGCGACCTTTCTGCCGGCGGCCCCCTGCTGGCCTGCCTGGGCTTCTTCGTCATCGCTGCGCTGGCGTACCGCAAGGTCACTGGCGCGGTGATGATTGGCATCCTGCTGGTGACCGGCCTGTCGATCCTGCTCGGGCTGTCGGAGCTCGATGCCGTGGTCTCGATGCCGCCATCGCTGGCGCCGACCTTCATGCAGCTGGATATCGCCGGCGCGCTGGATATCGGCCTGATCAGCGTGATCTTCGCCTTTCTCTTCGTCGATCTGTTCGACACCTCCGGCACCCTGATCGGCGTGGCGCAGAAGGCCAATCTGCTGGACAAGGACGGCAAGATGCCGCGCCTGGGCCGCGCGCTGCTGGCCGATAGCACCGCGACCATGGCCGGTGCGGCGCTCGGCACCTCCACCACCACCAGCTACATCGAATCCGCCGCCGGCATCAGTACCGGCGGCCGCACCGGCTTGACCGCCTGCGTGGTCGCGCTGCTGTTCCTGCTCAGCCTGTTCTTCGCGCCGCTGGCCGGTGCCGTGCCGGCTTATGCCACGGCGCCGGCCCTGCTGTTCGTCGCCGTGCTGATGATGAGCAGCCTGGCCGGCATCGACTGGGACGACATGACCGTCGCCGCGCCGGTGGTGGTTGCCGCCCTGGCCATGCCACTGACCTTCTCCATCGCCAACGGCATCGCCTTCGGCTTCATCGCCTGGACCGCGGTCAAGCTGCTGGCCGGTCGCTGGCGCGAACTGAGCCCGGCAATGTGGATCCTGTCGATTCTGTTCGTGATCAAGCTGGGCTTTTTCAACGGCTGAGCTAGCGGTGTTATCGGTGGGCTGAAGCGGACCGCCGCTCGGTCCGCCCTACGAGGTCATGCACTGTTATCGGTGGGCTAAAGCCCACCCTACAAGGTCATACACGGTAGCGTGGGCCGGGCGGCGGTCCGCTTCAAGCCCACCTTTTCCGCCCCATCCCGCCCCACCTCACCCACCCGCAGCCCCTGACAATACCGCCCCAGCTCCGTACAATCGGCGCCCCCATCGGTGGGCGCGAGCCCAGCCTTCGTCATCGATCGCCGCGCGGACACGCCGCGGCCACCACGCAACGGCCGCCACCATGACTCATCTTCGCTTCGACCCCGCCACCTACGACACTCAACTCGCCACCAAGGCCGAGCGGCTGCGCGAGCTGCTGACGCCGTTCGACGCGCCGGCGCCGGAAGTCTTCGATTCGCCGCGCGAGCACTACCGGCTGCGCACCGAATTCCGTCTGTGGCGCGAGGCTGGTCAGCGCCATTACGCCATGTTCGAGCCGGGCGATAACCGAACGCCGATCCTGATCGACGACTTTCCCATCGCCAGCCGCCGCATCAACGAGTTGATGCCGCAACTGAAAGCCGCCTGGCAGGCCAGCGAAGCACTGAGTTTCAAGCTGTTCCAAGTGGAATTTCTCACCACCCTGGCGGGCGATGCATTGATCACCCTCGCCTATCATCGTCCGCTGGACGAGGCCTGGCAGGTCGAGGCCGAACGGCTGGCGGCTCAACTCGGCGTGAGCATAGTTGGACGCTCGAAGGGCAAGCGCATCGTTGTAGGCCTCGATTACGTGGAAGAGGAGTTGGTAGTTGCTGGCCGCACCTTCCGCTACCGCCAACCGGAAGGCGCCTTCACCCAGCCCAACGGCAAGGTCTGCCAGAAGATGCTGAACTGGGCGTTCGAGGCGTTGGGCGAGCGCGACGACGACCTGCTGGAGCTCTACTGCGGCAACGGCAACTTCACCCTGCCGCTGGCCACCCGCGTGCGCAAGGTACTGGCCACCGAGATCAGCAAGTCCTCGGTGAATGCCGCACTAAGCAACCTCGACGACAATGGCATCGACAACGTCAGCCTGGTGCGCCTCTCCGCCGAGGAACTGACCCAGGCGCTGAACGAGGTGCGCCCGTTCCGCCGGCTGGCTGACATCGACCTGAAGAGCTATGACTTCGGCAGCGTTTTCGTCGACCCGCCCCGCGCCGGCATGGACCTGGAAACCTGCGAACTGACGCGCCGCTTCGAGCGCATCCTTTACATCTCCTGCAACCCAGAGACACTGGCGCAGAACATCGCCCAGCTGCACGACACTCATCGCATCGAACGCTGCGCGCTGTTCGACCAATTCCCCTATACCCACCACATGGAATCGGGCGTGCTGCTGGTGCGCCGCGGCTAACGCCTGAACCCAGCAGCAACGCGCGGACTCGTTATCTGACGGGCGAATCCGACGGGGTTTCCAGCGGTGGGCCGTCTGGATCACCCCGCCGAAACGGCTCAAGGCCTGACGCAGGCTCAGGGCCGGCTGGCGCCTCTGGTCCGTCACCCAGGCGAAACGGCTTGGGCGGCCCGTCATCGATCAGAGGCCGTTTGGGCCGGGGTTCCACTTCTGGCTCGGTAACAGGCACACCCACCGAGCGTTCACGCATCAGCAGCAACGCGACTGCAGCGAGCAACGCAGCACCTACCCGATAGATCAACGAGGCCAGGTCGAAACCGATCAACTCACCGCCGTCCAGCCACAAGGATCCAAGCCGCCCCGCAACCAGCGCCAGCATGGTGATCACCAGCATCGTCAGCGCCGCCCGGACACGCTCCGGCGCGCGCATGGCCCAGAGCAGAAACAGCGCCAGCCCCAACTGCAACCCACCGTAATAGACGCGCATATGGCTGACCGAGGCGGTCTCCATCAGCAGCATCCCGTTCATATTGGCCATCTCATAAGGCCGCAGCCAATAAGCCAGGCTCAAACCAATCATGACCACGGCCTGAACAATCAGAACGAAACGGGCAAAACGCATCGAAAACTCTCCTGATAGCGGCTGCGCACCACAGTGGTCATCGGACCGAAACGCCCCGCTTTGGTTCGCCCCACAACTAATCAATGCGCCCGAAACTGCGACATTTGCACACAGGCCGGTACTTGGGCACCAAGGCGTCTTGGCGGTATGCTGCCGCGAATCCCGCCCGGAGAATTTCCATGCGCCGTCTTCTGTTCGCTACCGCCCTTTTCGCCAGCCTTGCTCAGGCAGCCGAGCCCATCGCCATCGATGTACACCGCGACGCCAACTGTGGCTGCTGCAAGTCCTGGATCAAGCATCTCGAGGAAAACGGCTTCGAAGTGACCGATCACGTCGAAACCGACATGGCATCGGTCAAAGCCAAGCTTGGCGTGCCGCACCGCCTGGGCTCCTGCCACACCGGCGTGATCGACGGCAAGTTCGTTGAAGGCCATGTACCTGCCAGCGATATTCTCAAGCTTCGCGCTCAGCCGGATCTGATAGGCGCGGCTGTGCCCGGCATGCCCATGGGCTCCCCAGGTATGGAGATGGGCGACCGCAAGGATGCCTATCAGGTCATTGGCCTGAGCAAAGACGGCGAACAGTCGGTACTCACCGACTACCCGGTGCGTTGAGCGAAAACAGACGAAGCGCAAGCCGTCGGCTGAATTAGCGGCCAACATGAGAGGTCTATCCACCAGCACTGCCTGGTAGAAGGACTCATGTATGCGTTGGAAGAAAGCACGACGCAGTGACAACGTGGTGGATGCTCGTGGCCGACGTGGCGGCATCGGGGGCGGCCGTCTGAGTCTGGCGGGCGTGGCGGTGGTGGTCGTGATCGGACTGTTGTCCGGCCAGGATCCACTGCAGATTCTTGGCCAGCTGGCCAACCAGGCAGGCCCGGCTCCCACTCAGCAGAGCGACACACCGGCGCGCGGCGACGATCCGCAGGTGGCCTTCGTCCAGGCGATCCTGGGAGATACCGAAGACACCTGGCGCGCTTTGTTTCAGCAAGCCGGCGAGCAGTACCGCGACCCAACGCTGGTGCTCTTCCGTGGCGGCGTCAATTCGGCATGTGGCTTCGCCAGTTCGGCGGTCGGACCCTTCTATTGCCCTGGCGACCGCCAGGTGTACCTTGATCTGCAATTCTTCGACGAGATGGCCTCACGGTTCTCCGCGGCAGGGGATTTCGCTCAGGCATACGTCATCGCTCACGAAGTGGGTCATCACGTGCAGACGTTACTAGGCGTGTCACAGCAGATGCAGGCCGCACGCCAGCGTGGTGCCCGCATGGAAGGCGACAACGGTTTGCTGGTTCGCCAGGAGCTGCAGGCCGATTGCTTCGCGGGTGTCTGGGCATACCATGCGCAGCAGCGCCATGACTGGCTCGAAGAAGGCGATCTGGAAGAAGCCCTGAATGCGGCCAATGCCATCGGCGACGACAACCTGCAGAAGCAGAGCCAGGGACGCGTCGTGCCGGATGCCTTCACCCATGGCACCTCGGCGCAGAGGGTGAAGTGGTTCCGTACCGGCTTCGACAGTGGCGAGCCGGGCCGCTGCGACACCTTTCAGGCAAGTCGTCTCTGAGCGATCAATCCCCCTCGCCCACCCAACTGTAGATCGGCGCGTCGGCGCTGCTCTGCACCTTGACCTGAGCATTGTGGCGCAGGCGCACCAACAGGCGCTTCGCCACCTGCGCGCTGCCGCTCAGGGCTTCCAGCTCGGCCAACAGCTGCGGCCCCTCCATTCGCCCCACATCGCGTAACAATTGCTGAGCGCCGAGCCAGTGCGGGTCGATGCCGTCTTCGGTTGATGCCTGCATACTCTGCACGTTGGCGCTCGCCGGCAGCTGCCGCGCCAGCTGTGCCCAATCCTGTTCATCCAGTTCCACACTAAGATCCACCGGCAACTCACCGATATGCCCACGAATTCGAATCATCTCTCATCTCCCGAAAAGCCACGGCATGGTCACATGACTATCAACGGGCTGGCCAGTCTCGATACGCCTTTGTTATAACGTAACCACTTTAAAGCCGGGAGTTCGCCATGTATCACCTTTCGCTCGCACTACCCTTCATCCTGTTATCCACCCTCGCCCAGGCACACCCGGCACCCGATCATCAGCAGGACAACCTGGGCGCCCATGTACATGGCGCGGCGGAGCTGGATATCGCATTGGAACGCGCTGAGCTGGACATCGAACTGCGCAGCCCGGCGATGAATCTGGTCGGCTTCGAGCATGCGCCGGGCAGCACGGCGGACGAGCGCAAGGTTGCCGACGCGCGCAAGCAGCTGGAACAGCCAGCCGCACTGTTTGGTTTACCTGCGTCCGCCGGCTGCGAGTTGAAAACGGTCGAGCTAGAAAGCCCGCTGTTCCACCCAAACGCCGAAACGGCTGAGCACGCGCATGAACATCACGACCATGACAGCCAGCACAGCGACATTCATGCTCGCTACCGCTATAACTGCATGAATCCCGAGGCGCTGCAGGGAATCAATCTGCAGAAGCTGTTTGAAGCCTTTCCGGCTACCGAGCAGATCCAGACACAACTGATCGGTCCAAACGGCCAGCGCGGCGCGCAGCTGACTACCGAACATCCACAGCTGGACTTCTGACCCGACGCGGCCTGCCGCAACCCGATCATGAGTCAGTAAACTCCCGAATCGCCCGTAACGATCCAGAACATTCAATGACCGCTCCACTGCTCGAACTCAACGAACTCGGCTTCGCCTGGCCTGGCCAGACGGAGCTGCTCGACATTCCCCACTTCGAACTGGAGCGAAACCAGAGTTTGTTTCTCAAAGGACCGTCCGGCAGTGGCAAAACCACACTGCTCGGCCTGATCGGCGGCGTGCAGAAAGCCCAGCGCGGAACGGTTCGCCTGCTCGGTTCGGATCTCGCCACGCTGTCTTCCGGTTCACGGGATCGCTATCGGGTCGATCACACCGGCTATATCTTTCAGCAATTCAATCTGCTGCCATTTCTTTCTGTCGCTGAGAACGTCAGCCTGCCTTGCCGCTTTTCGACCCTCCGAGCCGAGCGTGCCCGTCAGCGTCACGGTAGCGTTGCGCAGGCGACCGCCAGCCTGTTAGCGCATCTTGGGCTATCCGAAGCGCTGTTCGAACGACGCGCCGAAGCGCTGTCCATCGGACAGCAGCAACGTGTCGCCGCGGCGCGGGCGTTGATCGGCCAACCGGAGCTGGTCATTGCCGACGAACCCACTTCGGCGCTGGATGCGGACAGCCGCGAAGCCTTTCTCCAGTTGTTGTTCGCCGAATGCCGCGAAGCCGGTTCGAGCCTGTTGTTCGTCAGCCACGACCAGAGCCTGGCGCCGCTGTTCGACCGCAGCCTGTCGCTGAGCGACCTCAACCGCGCCAGCCGCGCCGCGGAGGTTTGATCGTGTACCTGTTGCGTCTGGCCCTGGCGAGCCTGATCAATCGCCGCTTCACCGCCCTGCTCACGGTATTCGCCATCGCCCTGTCGGTGTGCCTGTTGCTCGCTGTCGAGCGCGTGCGCACCGAAGCCCGCGCCAGCTTTGCCAGCACCATCAGCGGCACCGACCTGATCGTCGGCGCCCGCTCCGGCTCGGTGAATCTGTTGCTGTACTCGGTGTTTCGTATCGGCAACGCGACCAACAACATTCGCTGGGACAGCTTCGAGCATTTCGCCCAGCATCCGCGGGTGGACTGGGCGGTTCCCATCTCGCTGGGTGACTCCCACCGTGGCTATCGTGTGCTAGGCACCAGCGCTGACTATTTCGAACATTACCGCTACGGCCGCAAGCAAGCCCTGCAACTTGCCGAAGGCCGGCCCTTTGCCGACGACCCCTTCGAAGTGGTCCTTGGCGCCGAGGTCGCTCGGGCATTGAACTACACGCTGAACGAACAGCTGGTGCTGGCACACGGAGTCGCGACGGTCAGCCTGATCAAGCACGACGACAAACCGTTCCGTGTGGTGGGCATCCTGCAACGCACCGGGACACCGGTCGATCGCACCTTGCACATCAACCTCGCTGGGATGGAAGCGCTGCATATCGACTGGCAGAACGGCATGCCGGCGCGGGGCGCTGCGCGTATCGATGCCGAACAGGCGCGCCAGCTCGCGTTGCAACCGCAACAGATCACCGCATTTCTGCTCGGCCTGAACAGCAGGATCGCGACCTTCACCCTGCAGCGCGAGATCAACCAGTATCGCGGCGAACCGCTGCTGGCGATACTGCCCGGCGTCGCCCTGCAGGAGCTCTGGAGCCTGATGGGCACGGCGGAAAAGGCACTGTTCGTGGTTTCGCTGTTTGTCGTGCTGACCGGACTCATCGGAATGCTGACGGCGATCCTGACCAGCCTCAACGAGCGACGCCGGGAGATGGCAATCCTGCGTTCGGTAGGCGCTCGGCCCTGGCATATCGGCGGCCTGCTGGTGGCCGAGGCCTTCAGCCTGGCGCTGGCCGGTGTGCTGCTCGGGCTGTTGTTGCTATATGTAGCCATCGCCGTGGCCCAGACGCCGCTGCAGGCCGAGTACGGCCTTTACCTGCCGCTGGCTTGGCCCAGCGCTTATGAATGGTCGCTGCTTGCCGCGATACTGCTGGCCGGGCTGCTGATGGGCAGCGTGCCCGCCTGGCGTGCTTATCGGCAGTCGCTGGCCGATGGCCTGTCGATACGACTATGAGGATGACCGTGCCAAATCTGTTGCTTGCTGCCCTGCTGATCCTTGCGGCCAATCTCGCAATCGCCGATATGCGCGAGTTGCAGTGGTCGGACCTGATTCCCGCCGACGCCCCGCCACCCCCGCCTCCCGTCGCGATGCACGATATGTCGCAACTGGCCGATGCGCTGGCTGCCGAAACCGGCCCAGCCGCCACGCAACAATCTCCCGCCGCACCAGTGGTCGAAGCACTGGACGGCATCCAGGCGAAGTTGCCGGGCTACATCGTGCCGCTGGACATGAGTGAGGACGGTCGCGTTACCGAGTTTCTGCTGGTGCCTTATTTCGGTGCGTGCATTCACGTTCCACCACCACCCTCGAACCAAATCGTGCATGCCACCAGCGAGTTGGGTGTGAAGGTCGATCAGCTCTATCAGCCCTTCTGGATCGAAGGTCCGCTTCGCGTCGAGCACGCCAGCAGCGAATTGGCCGAAGCCGGGTATCGAATGTCGGCAGAGAAGATCTATTTCTACGAGCTGGAATAAGGAGGCAGCGCTGTCCGCTTCCCGGGGACGCGGCGCGCCGGGTACGAAGCTCAAGCTTTGAGGGTGCGTTCCACGCACCGAGCGGATCAAAGAGCGAAATGGTCCAGAGGGGGCGTCCATATACATCAACGTCGGTGCGCGGAGCGCACCCTACGATGACTCGCTTACGTTTCAGTTGACGCGGGCGATCTGACGCTCGCGCTCGAAACTCAGCTCACCTTCGGCCCATTCACGCCAAGCGCGTACCTGGCGCCGCTCTGCTCCGGCCCGCTCGGCTTGCTTCAGAGCGTCGAGCCCGGCCTGCCAGCGGGCCTGCTCAAGCTCCAGCTGAGCCACATTCATCCAAAACTTGGCGCTCGCCGTCTGCGCGGCCAGCTGACGATAGATCGTCGCGGCAGCAGCCCGCTCGCGCGCCTGCCACCAGAGCATGCCCAAGCGCTCGTGACGGCTGGCATTGCTCGCCAGCAAACGCGACTCAAGCATCCCTTCAAGCAGCTTGGCACCCTGCCAGGGCTGATCCGCAGCGCTGGCCAGCAGCACCAGATTATCCAGCTCCGATTCACTGAAACGCAGGCCTTTGGCATGCGCGGCACGCAGCGTGGCAAGCGCCTTGTCCTCATCACCCGCCATCTGCTGCAGCCCGGCCAGTTGACGCCAAATCTTGGCCTCATTCGGATGGCGCGACAGCAACTTGCGCTGCCACCGCTCCGCTGTCTCATAACGCTTCAGCTCGGCGTTGCCCGCAACCAGGAACTGCAGCCAGGTATCCGCCGCGCTGGGGTTGGCCTGCACGTAGCGCTCGGCCAGCGGCAATGCCTTGCTGTGCTGGCCGAGGCCCTGATAGGCCTGCACCAGCATTTGCAGTACTTCCTCGCTTGCCTCGGCCGGCGAACCCAGCAGGCTGATCACCTTGGCATAACGGCGCTCGATCAGATTGAGTTTCGCCAGATTGAGCCGCTCGTTGGGCAGCATCGTCTCGTCCAGTTTGCCGCTCGTGATCGCCTTGTCGAGCAACTCCAGCGCCTGACGGTTGTTGCCTTCGGCCCAGGCCAGATACGCCCGGCTACGCCACAACAGCGCCTCTTCGACACTGCCGACTTTGGCCTCGGCTTGCGTAAGCGCGTTTCGCGCGGCGTTGTAATCGCCTTTTTCCTGCGCGGTCTGCGCGCGCTCAAGCGCCTTGAACACCAACGGGTCGATGGTCTGGGCCGCCTGCGTCGAGACAGCGAACAACAATGAGATCAACAGCAGCAAACGAGACATGTCAGCGTTCTCCTTGCAGGCGGAAGTGCAGAGTTTTTACCGCTTCACGCGATACCGCCGCGCCGTTTTCGGTACGCGGCGCGAAACGCCAGCGCGCCGCGGCACGGCGAGCTTCACGATCGAACACATTGCGTGGCGAGGCTTCCAGAACACGGATGTTCTCGACCTTGCCAGCTGGCGTGATGGTAAAGGCCAGCTTGATATGACCTTCGATGCCACGCTGGCGAGCGCGATACGGATATTCGGGGCGTACATCATTCAGCGGCATGACTTCCTGCTCTGGGCCGCCGGATGGCGCCGCTGCTTCCCCAACTGCGGCCGCAGCGGGTGGAGGCGCCGGCGTTGCGGCCGGTGCCGCTGCGGTCAGACCGCTCAGGCTCGGCGCTGGCGCGCTGGCGACGGACAGTCCACTGTCGATGTTCGGCAGCTGCAGGTCGAGTTTCGGCAAGTTGGCGCTTGGGCTGGCCATGCTCGGCGTGGGCGGGGTTGGCGGTTGTGGTGTCTTCGGTTGCGGCGGCTCTGGAGCCTGCTGCCGCGAACGAGTAGAGGCGCTTTCGTTGCGGCTGTCCATGCGCACGAAATTGGCGATCGCCACAGGATCGTCTGCAACCTCACTGCGCGGTGGCGTGACCATGCTCAACATCAAGGCGAACAACAACAACGCCACCACACAGGCGGCGACGAACGACAATCCGATCCGGCCCAGTCCGCGGACCATCACTGAACTCCTGAACTGGCAGCGAGCGCCACGTCCCGGACCCCGGCCAGACGCGCCTGATCCATGACCTGAACCACGAGACCGGTGCGCGCATCCTGATCGGCCTGCACCACCACGGCGCCCTCGGGCTGGTCGACGCGCATGCGCTCGACGTGCGCACGCACACTGCGTACATCCACCGCCTGCTTGTCTATCCAGACCTGACCTTCAGCCGTTACCGCAATCAGGATGTTGCCCTTGTCCTGCGCGCTGGCGGTATCGGCTTGCGGGCGTTGAACTTCGACACCGGACTCCTTGATGAAGGAGCTGGTGACGATGAAGAAGATCAGCATGATGAAGACCACGTCGAGCATCGGCGTCAGGTCGATGCCGGTGTCTTCTTCCTGCTGGTGGTGACGACGCATACGCATCCGTTAATCCTCAATCGTGACGCAGCTGGTCGGCCAGCCGGTCGAGAGCCAGGCGCGCGATTCGCTCGAGGCGCGCCAGGCTGAACAGTCCAGTGATGGCCAGCACCATGCCGGCCATAGTCGGCAGGGTCGCCTGCCAGACGCCCGCGGCCATGCCACGAGGGTTGCCGGTGCCGTTGAGCGCCAGCACGTCGAATACCGCGATCATGCCGCTGACGGTGCCAAGCAGGCCGAGCAGCGGACACATCGCCACCAGGGTCTTGCTCATCCGCAACGGGCCGGAGAGCTGCTGCTGGGCCTGGGCCAGCCAGGTACTGCGCACCGCGCGCTGCCAGCTACCGGGCTCATCGCCCAGCCGCGCCCAAGCCTGGCGACGTGTCTCGGCCCAGCGCGGAAAGACCCGCCGCATGAACCACAGGCGTTCGAACACCAGCGTCCAATAGAGCACGCACAATCCAGCCAGCGCCCACATCACCACGCCACCCGCAGCCATGAAGTCGAGCAGCGCGTGTCCGCTATCGACCAGACGCAGCCAGCTACCATGCAGATCATTCACGGCGCGGTGTTCCCGACAGATGCAGCGCGATCAGGCCGGCGCTTTGTTGTTCCAGCAATTGAATCAGCGCCTTGCTGCGGCTGGCCAGCAAGCTATGCAGAAACAACAGCGGAATCGCCACAACCAGCCCCAGCACCGTAGTCACCAGCGCCTGGGAGATGCCGTCAGCCATCAGCCGCGAATCACCGCCACCGCTTTGGGTAATGGCTTGGAAGGTCACGATCATGCCGGTCACGGTACCCAGCAACCCGAGCAGCGGCGCTACGGCGGCCAGGAGTTTGAGTAGCGGTTGCCCACGCTCCAGCGGCGGCGTTTCCTGAAGAATCGCTTCGTCGAGTTTCAGTTCGAGGGTTTCCAGATCGGACAATTGCGGCTTAGGTCCGAGCACTCCAATGATGCGGCCTAGCGGGTTGTCATCGCGCGGCTTGTTCAGCTCATTCATCTGCCGGCCCACACCGCGCCCGACACCAGTCAGGTAGACCATGCGCCAGATCGCCAACAGCAGGCCGATGGCGCCGAGCACCAAGATCACCCAGCCGACTAGACCGCCCTGCTGAACCCGATCCCATAATTGCGGCTGGCGCTGCAGCTGTGCCAGCAACGAGCCGCGGGTTGGATCGATCGGCAGGGTCGCCAGCGCGTCGCCGTCGCTCAGGTAATCATCGACCAGGCCCAACCCGGCAGGCTGCCGCGCCGGAGCCAGAAGCTCACCGGCATCACTGTCGTAACGCAGGAAGGCATCATCAGTGAATACGGAGAAAGCACCGACCCGTAGCACCGATTCAACGCTGCGCTGACCGTCGGCGCCCACGACCGGTAGCTCAACCCGCTCGACTCGCCCACTGGCGGCAAGGTCCTCAAGCAAGGTCATCCAAAAGCCATCCAGATCTTCTGCGGACGGAAGCGCACGGCTTTCGGCCAGCGCCTTCAGCCGCGCCAGTCGATCCGGATACTGCGCGTTGAGCAGGCTGTCCTGCCACTGGCCAGCGATATCACCTGCGCTCTGGCGAACCACGCCGAACAGCTCGCCAAGATGTCCAACCCGCTGTGCCAGTAGTGTTTCCTGCTCGGCCAGTTCGGCCTCCTGACGATCGAACTCGGCTTTCAAACGCTCGGCTTCGGCCTTCTGCTTTTCAAGCGCGGCGTTGGCTCGTGCCAGCAGTTGCGCTTGCTCACTGCGATTCTGGATAAACGCCTGCTCACGCGCCTGCATGGCCTGGACCTCCGTGGCGCGCTCGCTGCGAATGCGTTGCAGCAGCTGATCTGGAGTCAGCGGTTCGGCTGCCTGAGCCAGCGCCGGCAACAAGCCGATCAGCAAAACGGTCAATAAACGGTTCATTGCGTCGCCTCCTTGGCCAGGGTCTTCACCGGCAGTTCGAGCCAGCTGGGCGCTTGCTGCTGACGCGCAATGGCAATTGCCTTGGTGATTGGCCGGCGGGCGCTTGCATCAAGCGTCTCCCACGCACCGGTTTGGGGATTCCACCAACCGCTCTCATGCGCATCGAGTGTCTGGTAATAGAGCATCGTCCGTCCTAGACGCAGAAATTCAACGCTACGGCTGCCGCCCTCGACCGGCAGCTCGCCGCGCCAGGCCTCCAGCGTTCTGCCGTAATCGCTTTCGATCTGATAGGCCTCGAGGATTCGACGGTATTTCTCGGCCAGACTGATATCCGCGCGCGCCTGCATGTCCTGCAAGCTGGCCAGGCGGTCGGCGCGCTCGTCGGGAAGGAACGGCAAGTCCGCCGCGATGAACTCTTCGAGCACATCGATCATCTGCCCCATCTGAGGCGCAACGGCCTCCTGGGTGCGCTCGATACTGTCCAGCTGACGCTGAAAACCTTCGAGTTCCTTACGTTGCCCCGCGGTGAGCTCGGTCAGCTGCTTGTTATAGGCCTCCAGCGCCTCCGCCTGCTGCACAGCGTTGCGATAGTCGTTGAGCATCTGCCGAGTGGCATCGTCGAGCTGCTCGATGCGTGCTTGCGATGCCTTGGCCTCCGCTGCCAGACGCTGACTTTCGTCCAGTGCAGCATCCAGCGGAGCTGCGTGAAGCTGAACGCAGCATGGCAACACGGCGACCGCCAAGAGGCGGGGGATAAGGGCTTGCATTAAATGGATCCTTGCAGACGAAGGTCAAACTCGAAAGAGAAACATTATCATCTAGGTGAACAAAGGAAGGCAACCCAGGGCAATACGTCGCAGCCCAGGCAAAGCGAAGCGTTTCGTTGAGCTGGATCAAATTCGGCGGAGTAGCGCGCCCTACCATGGCTCCAACGCAACAGATCACGTCTCGATGGAGCTCATTATGCGCAAGACCCTGTTTACCGCTTCCGTGCTGGCCATGGCCCTCGCCGCCCCCCTCGCCCAGGCCCATCAGGCGGGTGATGTGATTCTGCGCGCCGGTGCCATTACGGTTGATCCGCATGAGGATAGCGGCGATATCTATGTAGGCGCGCTTTCGACCAGCGTTCCAGGAACAAAGGCTACCCTCGATAGCGACACCCAGCTGGGCCTGAACTTCGCCTATATGTTGACCGACAAGATCGGCATTGAATTGCTCGCTGCAAGCCCCTTCACCCACGACGTGGGGGTTTCCGGCATGCCTGGCGGGTTTGCAGGCCTGAACGGAAAGTTGGGCGAACTCAAGCACCTACCGCCGACCCTCAGCCTCGTTTACTACCCGCTCGACAGCAAGTCCGCATTCCAGCCCTACCTCGGTGCGGGGATCAACTACACATGGTTCTTTGACGACAAGCTCACCAGCGAAGCTGAGGGCAAGGGCTTCAACGGGCTGGACATGAAGGATTCATGGGGCTTAGCGGCCCAAGTGGGCATAGATTACATGCTGACCGAGAACGTGATGATCAACGCTCAGGTACGCTATATCGATATCGACACTACCGGCACAACGAGCTATGGCGGAGCCAAAGTTAAGGTCGATGTAGATGTCGACCCGATGGTCTACATGGTCGGTCTCGGCTACAAATTCTGACGAAACCAGAACCACCGGATCGTTGAGCAAAGCAAAGGCGCCCTAGGGCGCCTTTTTCCATTTCGCAGCTTTACTAGCGACCCAGCAATTTCGCCAGCCCCATCCGCATATCAGTCGCTGGCTCCGGCAACCGAAAGCGCTGCAGCAGGCGTGCATTGTCGGCTCGCGAGTGGCGGATATCGCCACTTCGCGCCGCCTGGTAACTGACCGGCGGCAGCCCGCCCAGCACATCGCCAATGGACGCCAGCAACTCGTTCAGCGAAGTGGCGCGATTGAGCCCGACATTGATCGCACCCGCGTCCACTTCAGTGCTCTCCAGCGCCTGCACCAGCACCTCGACCAGATCGCCGACGTAAAGGAAATCGCGGGTCTGTTCGCCGTCGCCGAACACCGCGATCGGCAGGCCTTTCTGCGCACGCTCGGTGAAGATGCTGATCACCCCGGAGTACGGCGATGAAGGGTCCTGACGAGGGCCGAAGATATTGAAGAACCGGAAGATGACCGGCTCCAGTCCATGCTGGCGGCGGTAGAAATCCAGGTAATGCTCGCTGGCAAGCTTGTCCGCCGCATAAGGTGTCAGCGGCGCTTTCGGGGTTTCTTCATCAATGGGCTGCCCTTCGCCATTGTTGCCGTAGACGGCAGCGCTCGACGCAAAGACGACTCGGCGAATACCTTCGTCGCGCATGGCCTCGCACAGGTTCAACGTGCCGACCAGATTGCTCTGGTGTGTACCCACCGGGTCATCGACCGATGCTTGCACCGATGCCACGGCAGCCAGATGCACCACGGCTCGCACGCCACGGACAGCCCGCCGCATGACCTGCGCGTCGGCGACGTCGCCCTCGATCAACTCCACGCGCACACCGTCCGGCAGGTTGCTGCGTTTGCCCGTGGACAAGTTGTCCAGCACCCGCACCGCATAGCCGCGAGCAACCAATGCATCGACGAGGTTCGAGCCGATGAAACCGGCGCCCCCGGTAACCAGAATCGGTGATTCAACCATGTCGGTAGTAACGCTCCAGGAGGCTCGGCAATCCGGTACGCCAGGCGCGCGGCTTGATTCCGAAAGTATTGAAGATTTTCTTGCAGGCCAGCACACCATGCTGCGGCTCGTCCTGAGCGTCTGGACAGCTTGCGTGCGCGACCGGGGTCAGGCTATCGATTTTCAACTGACGATGGTGGGCGGCCTCGGCAAGCAGCGCCTGACCGACCACCAATGGTGTCGACGCCTCGTGCCCACCATAGTGATAGGTGCCCCACAGCGGCGCCCTACAGTCCAGCTGCTTCAGCACGGCAAGGATGACACGCGCCGCATCGTCGACAGGCGTCGGATTGCCACGGCGGTCATCAGCAACAGACAGCTCATCGTCCTGTTCGAGACGCTGCAGAAACCGCCCAAGCAAACCGTCCGAACTATCGTCCAGCAACCAACCGAACCGCAGCAGAACGTGTCGCGGGCAGAGCGCGCGAACGCTCTGCTCGATACGCCAGAGCGCACGGCTGCGCGCATCCAGCGGCGCCACTTCGTCCTTCTCGCTGTAAGCGGTGGTGCGAGCGCCATCAAACACGCGGTAGCTGGAGGGCTGCATCAGTACGAACTCGTGATGCTGGCAAAGCTCTGCCAACCGCTCTACCGCTCGCTCCTGATGGGCAAGCACAGCTTCATCGACATGGCCGATCTGAAACCAGTCGAAATAATAGGCGAGGTTGATCACGACATCCGGGCGATTGTCGTCGAGCAATTTGGTCAGGCTGGGCGCGTCCCAACCCTGGTCGGGCGGGCGCGGTGCGAGGAAGCTTATATCTTCCTCGGCGCCGAGGCGGATAAGCGCCTGACCCAGGGCATTGCCGCCGCCCAACAGCATCAGGCGCATTCGCATGGAGAGAACTCTAGAACGGGATATCGTCGTCGAAGCTGTCGTAGTCCGGTGCCGGCTGCTGAGCTGGCTGCGGCTGAGACTGCGGGCGCGACTGCTGTTGCGGCTCGCGTTGCGGACGCGGCTGGGATTGACGTGGCGCATCGTCGGAACTGCCACCACGGCCGCCGAGCAGCTGCATGGTGCCGCCCATATCAACCACAATCTCGGTGGTGTAGCGCTTGACGCCGTCCTTTTCCCATTCGCGGGTTTGCAGGCGGCCTTCGATGTAGCACTGCGAGCCCTTGCGCAGGTACTCGCCAGCGATTTCAGCCACCTTGCCGAACAACACGACACGGTGCCACTCGGTGCGCTCTTGCTGCTGGCCGGTCTGCTTGTCCTTCCAGCTGTCGGTGGTGGCCAGCGTAATGTTGGTCACCGCATTGCCATTGGGCATGTAGCGGGTTTCCGGGTCGCCGCCGACATTGCCGATCAAGATGACTTTATTCACCCCTCTGGCCATGGGTAACTCCTTTGTTTGAACATGAGTTTGGGTTGGCTCACTGGAGAGCGCTCCGTGACGGAGCGAAAGCCAATGGCCGTGAATCTTACCTCACCGCCCCTTGCCGGCCAACCGGGATGGTCTCAGGCAGAGGCACAGTCGGCAGCGAGAGGCGCGCCCGGCCCGCATCAGCGAAAGGGTGTTCAGGCGACCAGGCGGTCGAGCGCTTCCCGATCCAACACCTGCATGTCGACCTTAACGTAGGCGGCCGACTCATCGGCAATCACCACAGCATCCGACACACCAGGCACCGCCAATATATGCTCGGCAAGGGCGGGGTTTCGCAACGCATCGGTCGACAATGGCAGCCGCAAACCGGTGACGTAAGGCGGCTCGCGCATGCCCCAGACCACCATCAGCCACAGCCCGCAGAGCACGGCGCAGCCGGCGAAAACCAGCGCAAGGCCACCCTGCTGGTAAAACCATCCACCCAAGACGCCGCCAATACCGGCACCGAGAAACTGGCTCGTTGAGTAAACACCCATCGCCGTACCCTTGCCACCGGCCGGCGCCACCTTGCTGATCAGCGAAGGCAAGGAGGCTTCCAGCAGATTGAATGCGATGAAGAACACGATCATGCCGACGACCAATGCCCAGAGCCCGTGACCGAGCCACCAGAAGAACAGCTCGGCGAATAGCAGAACCCCCACGGCGCCCAAGACGACGCGCTTCATCTGCCGCTTTTTTTCGCCATAAATGATGAAGGGCACCATGCCGAAGAATCCGACCACCAGGGCGGTGAGATAGACCCACCAGTGCTCATCCCTGGGCAGCGCCGCTTCGTCCACCAAGGCCAGCGGCAATGCGACGAAACTGGCCATGAGAATCGCATGCAATACGAAGATGCTGAAATCCAGGCGCAGGAGGCTCGGATGACGCAGCGTCTCGCCGAGCGCCTGCCTGGCCACACCCGACTCACGATGGCGCAGATGACGATGGGCGCGCGGCAACGTGGCGACGACCAGCATACCCAGCAGCGCCATCCCCGCCGTCGCCCAGAACAGGCCGGACAGACCGAACGCACGCGTCAGCAGCGGCCCGAGAATCATCGCCACAGCGAATGAAACACCAATGCTCATACCGATCATCGCCATCGCCTTGGTGCGATGCTGCTCGCGGGTGAGATCAGACAGCAGCGCCATCACCGCCGCGGAAATGGCGCCAGCTCCCTGCAGCACGCGGCCGGCGATGACGCCCCAAACGGAATCAGCCGTCGCGGCGAGTACCGCACCCGCGGCAAAGATCAGCAAGCCAAAGTAGATCACCGGCAGACGGCCAATTCGATCAGAAAGCATGCCGAACGGAATTTGTAGCACCGCCTGGGTCAAACCATAGGCACCGATAGCGAGACCGATCAGTGCCGGTGTGGCTCCCTGCAGCTCCATGCCATAGGTCGCCAGTACTGGCAGCACCATGAACATGCCGAGCATGCGAAACGCGAAAACCAGGGCCAGCCCGGATGCTGCGCGAGTTTCGCTGGCGCTCATGCGCTCGCTGTAGGGATCCTGCATGTGGGGTCTCGCCTGAATGAACCGGCGGCGATTCTAACAGCCATCCCGCGGTTCGGCACAGGCTGGCTACTTTGCCGCTGTGTCGCACCTGGCCGTATAATTTCGGGTTTTCGCCCGCGACGCGAGGCTGCTTTGGACAAGATTCTGATTCGTGGGGCTCGTACCCATAACCTAAAAAACATCGACCTGACCCTGCCACGCGACAAGCTGATCGTGATCACGGGTCTGTCGGGTTCCGGCAAATCCTCGCTGGCCTTCGATACGCTTTATGCCGAAGGTCAGCGGCGCTATGTCGAATCGCTCTCGGCGTACGCCCGGCAATTTCTATCGATGATGGAAAAGCCCGACGTCGACACCATCGAAGGCCTCTCCCCGGCCATCTCCATCGAGCAGAAGTCGACTTCCCACAATCCCCGGTCGACCGTCGGCACCATTACCGAGATCTACGATTACCTGCGCTTGCTCTATGCACGCGTCGGTACGCCGCGCTGTCCGGATCACGATGCACCGCTGGAAGCCCAGACGGTCAGCCAGATGGTCGATCAGGTGCTGGCACTACCGGAAGGCCGCAAGCTGATGCTGCTCGCCCCCGTCATTCGCGAACGCAAGGGCGAGCATCTGGCGGTGTTCGATGAGCTGCGCGCGCAGGGCTTCGTACGGGCGAGGATCAACGGGCGGCTCTACGAACTCGATGAACTGCCGAAACTCGATAAGCAAAAGAAGCACTCCATCGATGTCGTGGTGGATCGTTTCAAAGTGCGCAGCGACTTGCAGCAGCGTCTCGCCGAATCCTTCGAGACGGCACTCAAGCTCGCCGATGGCATCGCCCTGGTCGCCTCGATGGACGACGAGAGTGACACTGAGGAAATGATTTTCTCAGCCCGCTTCGCCTGCCCAATTTGCGGGCATTCGATCAGCGAGCTCGAGCCCAAGCTGTTCTCGTTCAACAACCCGGCCGGCGCATGCCCGACCTGCGACGGCCTGGGCGTCAAACAGTTCTTCGATGCCAAACGCCTGGTCAATGGCGAGCTGACCCTGGCTGAGGGCGCCATTCGCGGCTGGGATCGGCGCAACGTCTATTACTTCCAGATGCTCGGCTCGCTCGCATCGCATTATGGTTTCAGTCTTGACGAGCCATTCGACTCCCTGCCGGCGGAGCAGCAGAAAGTCGTCTTGCGCGGCAGTGGAAAGGAGAATGTGGACTTCCGCTATCTGAACGACCGCGGCGATATCGTCAAACGCTCTCACCCCTTCGAGGGGATCATCCCCAACCTCGAGCGCCGCTACCGTGAAACCGAATCCAATTCGGTACGTGAAGAACTGGGCAAATATCTCAGTACTCAGCCCTGCCCGGAATGCTGCGGCACCCGCCTGCGTCGCGAAGCACGCCATGTATGGGTCGGGGACAAGACCCTGCCGGCGGTGACTGGCCTGCCGATCGGCGATGCCACCGAGTATTTCGGTGACCTCTCGCTCACCGGACGTCGCGGTGAGATCGCCGACAAGATTCTCAAGGAGATTCGCGAACGGCTGCAGTTCCTGGTCAACGTAGGCCTCGACTACCTGACGCTGGACCGCAGCGCCGACACCCTGTCCGGCGGCGAAGCTCAGCGCATCCGCCTGGCCAGCCAGATCGGTGCCGGTCTGGTCGGGGTCATGTACATCCTCGACGAACCCTCTATCGGCCTCCATCAGCGCGACAATGAACGCCTGCTCGGCACCCTGCGTCACCTGCGCGACATCGGCAATACGGTGATTGTCGTCGAGCATGATGAAGACGCCATACGCCTCGCCGACTACGTGGTCGACATAGGCCCCGGCGCCGGCGTGCATGGTGGACAGATCGTGGCGCAAGGCACGCCGGACGAGGTAATGAACAATCCCGTCTCGCTGACCGGCGGCTATCTTTCCGGCCGGGTAAATATTCTCTACCCCGCGCAACGCACCCCTCGCGATACGAGCAAGCTGCTCAGGCTCAAGGGCGCACGCGGCAACAATCTGCGCAACGTCGATCTAGAAATTCCAGTCGGCCTGCTCACCTGTATCACTGGAGTATCCGGGTCGGGCAAGTCGACGCTGATCAACAACACACTCTTTCCGATCACCGCCACGGCCTTGAACGGCGCGACGACGCTCGAGGTGGCACCCCATGATTCGTTCGATGGCCTGCAGCATCTGGACAAGGTCGTGGACATCGATCAGAGCCCGATAGGACGCACACCACGCTCTAACCCGGCGACCTATACCGGACTGTTCACGCCGATCCGCGAACTGTTTGCCGGCGTGCCAGAAGCTCGCTCGCGTGGCTACGGTCCTGGACGCTTCTCCTTCAACGTCAAGGGCGGACGCTGCGAAGCCTGTCAGGGCGACGGCGTAATCAAGGTGGAGATGCACTTCCTACCGGACATCTACGTGCCCTGTGATGTGTGCAAGGGCAAGCGCTACAACCGCGAAACGCTGGAAGTGAAGTACAAAGGCAAAAGCATTACCGAAGTGCTGGATATGACCATCGAAGAGGCGCGGGAATTCTTCGATCCGGTGCCAGCCGTCGCACGCAAGCTGCAGACGCTAATCGATGTGGGGCTGTCCTACATCAAGCTCGGACAGAGCGCGACCACCCTATCAGGAGGCGAGGCACAACGGGTCAAGCTGTCGCGCGAGCTGTCCAAACGGGATACCGGCAAGACGCTGTACATCCTCGACGAGCCCACCACGGGGTTGCACTTCGCCGATATCCAGCAGTTGCTGGATGTGTTGCACCGCCTTCGCGATCACGGCAATACGGTGGTAGTCATCGAGCACAATCTGGACGTGATCAAGACGGCGGACTGGCTGGTGGATCTCGGCCCCGAAGGGGGCTCGAAAGGCGGTCAGATCATCGCTACGGGCACCCCCGAAAACGTTGCCGAGATGCCGCAGTCGCATACCGGTCACTTTCTTAAGCCGTTGCTTGAGCGTGATCAAGCCCGGCATAAATGAACGCTACAGGTTTGCCCCGGGCCCTATCGTAAATCCGACCCGATACGAAAGCCCGCAGCATGCTGCGGGCTATTTCGTCACAGAAGGCTTAAGCCAGCGCTTCCTCGACAGGGAGGTCCAACGCCTTGGCGATACCGGTACCGTAGGCTGGATCAGCCAAGTAGCAGTGCTTGATATGCCGCAGCTTGATATGCCGTGCCGCATCCCCCATCGCCCGCGCTGTGTTCTCGAATAGACGCTGCTGCTCGTCCGCCTCCATCAACCGGAACAGATCGCCTGGCTGAGTGAAGTAGTCCGCATCGTCCAACCGGTAATCGTAACGGGCGGCGGCGCCTTCGAGCGCCAACGGCGGCTCGCTGAAGTCTGGCTGCTCACGCCATTCCCCGTAAGTGTTCGGCTGGTAATGCAAGCGACCACCGTGGTTGCCATCGATCCGCATCGCGCCATCGCGATGGAAGCTGTGCACTGGGCAGCGCGGCGCGTTCACCGGGATCTGGTGGTGGTTGACGCCCAAGCGGTAGCGCTGCGCATCGCCGTAGGAAAACAGGCGCCCCTGAAGCATGCGGTCCGGCGAGAAGCTGATGCCCGGCACCACGTTCGCGGGCGTGAATGCCGCCTGCTCCACATCCTGGAAGTAATTGTCGGCGTTGCGGTTGAGCTCGTAGTAACCCACTTCGATCAGCGGGTAATCCTTCTTCGACCAGACCTTAGTCAGATCGAACGGATGGAAACGATAGCTTGCCGCCTCAGCTTCGGACATTACTTGTACGTACATGGTCCAGCGAGGGAAATCGCCACGCTCGATTGCCTCGAACAGGTCACGCTGAGAGCTTTCACGATCGCCAGCAACGATAGCTGCTGCTTCGGCGTCGGTGAGGTTCTTGATGCCCTGCTGGGTTTTGAAATGGAACTTGACCCAGTACCGCTGGTGATCGGCGCTGATAAAGCTGTAGGTGTGCGAGCCGAAACCATGCATGTGCCGGTAGGAGGCCGGTATCCCACGGTCGCCCATCACATAGGTAATCTGGTGCAGCGCCTCCGGCAGGCCGGTCCAGAAGTCCCAATTATTGTTGGCACTACGCATGTTGGTGCGCGGGTCGCGCTTGACCGCATGGTTCAGATCGGGGAATTTCAGTGGATCGCGGAAAAAGAACACTGGCGTGTTGTTGCCGACCATGTCCCAGTTGCCTTGCTCGGTGTAGAACTTCAGGGCATAGCCGCGGATGTCACGTTCGGCATCGGCAGCACCGCGCTCGCCGGCAACGGTAGAGAACCGCGCAAACATCGGTGTCTTTTTGCCCACTTCCGAGAAAATTACCGCCTTGGTGTAGCGGGTAATGTCATGAGTAACAACGAACTCACCAAAGGCGCCAGAGCCTTTGGCATGCATACGCCGCTCAGGGATCACTTCACGATCGAAATGTGCGAGCTTCTCTAGAAACCACACGTCCTGCAGCAACATGGGACCGCGCGGACCGGCGGTCATGGAATTCTGGTTTTCGGCTACCGGGGCACCGGCGACGGTAGTGAGTTTGGGCTGATCGGTCATGGCTACTACTCCGTGGCAATTCGAGAACTATCCAGTGTCGGTCACGTCACCGGCTGGTTGAGTGCCATCATATGAATCGCAACCAATACACTCTAATGATCAAGATCAACGCTACCGATAGCCAAAATCTTTAGACGAAAAAAAACCGAGCCTGAAGGCTCGGTTTTCTTGACGAAGCTAGCTTACTCAGCTGCTTCGATTTCTCCGGTAACCGGACGGTCAACCAGCTCCACATAAGCCATGGGCGCATTGTCCCCAGCGCGGAAACCGCACTTGAGAATACGCAGGTAACCACCCTGGCGGGTGGCATAACGCGGACCCAGGTCATTGAACAGTTTGCCAACGATAGCCTTCGAGCGAGTACGGTCGAAAGCCAGGCGACGGTTGGCGACGCTGTCTTCCTTGGCCAGGGTGATCAGCGGCTCGGCAACGCGACGCAGTTCCTTGGCCTTAGGCAGGGTTGTTTTGATCAGTTCGTGCTCGAACAGCGACACCGCCATGTTCTGGAACATGGCCTTGCGGTGTGCGCTTGTGCGGCTGAGATGACGGCCACTTTTACGATGACGCATGATTGAAATTCCTTACCAAACGATCAGTTCGGTGACTATGGGCGATCAGGCCGTAGCCTTATCGTCCTTCTTGAGACTTGCCGGCGGCCAATTGTCGAGACGCATGCCCAGGGACAGACCACGAGAGGCCAGAACGTCTTTGATTTCGGTCAGAGACTTCTTGCCCAAGTTCGGCGTTTTCAACAGCTCGACTTCGGTGCGCTGAATCAGATCACCGATGTAGTAGATGTTTTCTGCTTTGAGGCAGTTGGCCGAACGAACGGTCAGCTCCAGATCATCAACCGGACGCAGCAGGATCGGATCGATCTCGTCTTCCTGCTCAACTACTACCGGCTCGCTGTCTCCCTTGAGGTCGACAAATGCGGCCAGCTGCTGCTGCAGAATAGTCGCGGCACGACGGATCGCCTCTTCGGGATCCAAAGTGCCATTGGTTTCCAGGTCAATGACCAGCTTGTCCAGGTTGGTACGCTGCTCGACACGAGCGTTTTCGACCACATAAGCCACGCGACGGACCGGGCTGAAGGTGGCGTCGAGCTGCAGACGACCGATGCTACGGCTTTCGTCCTCGTCGCTCTGACGCGCATCAGCAGGCTCGTAACCACGGCCGCGAGCGACCTTGAGCTTCATGTTGATCGAACCATTAGCCGCCAGGTTGGCGATCAGATGATCGCCATTGACGATTTCGACATCGTGATCCAGCTGGATATCGGCAGCGGTAACAGCGCCCGCGCCCTTCTTCACCAGGCTCAAGGTCACTTCATCACGGCCGTGCAGCTTGATGGCGATACCTTTGAGATTGAGCAGGATTTCAATGACATCTTCCTGCACGCCCTCGATAGCGCTGTACTCGTGGAGCACACCGTCGATCTCAGCCTCGACCACAGCACAGCCGGGCATGGAGGACAACAGAATACGACGCAGCGCGTTGCCCAGGGTATGGCCGAAACCACGCTCGAGAGGTTCGAGCGTGATCTTGGCACGGGTCGGACTGACCACCTGCACATCGATATGGCGGGGGGTCAGGAACTCATTTACCGAAATCTGCATGGATACACCTATTTTCTAGCCCTTACTTGGAGTAGAGCTCGACAATCAGGTTTTCGTTGATGTCGGCGGACAGATCACTGCGAGCCGGAACATTCTTGAAAACGCCGGATTTCTTGTCGGCATCTACTTCGACCCACTCAACACGACCGCGCTGTACGCACAGTTCCAGGGCTTGGGCGATACGCAGCTGGTTACGGCACTTCTCGCGAACGGCAACCACGTCACCAGCTTTGACCTGGTAGGACGGAACGTTCACGGTCTTGCCATTTACACTGATTGCCTTGTGGGAAACCAGCTGACGCGATTCAGCACGAGTAGAGCCGAAGCCCATTCGGTAAACCACGTTATCCAGACGGCACTCCAGCAGTTGCAGCAAATTCTCGCCGGTAGCGCCCTTGCGGCTAGCCGCTTCCTTGTAGTAACCGCTGAACTGGCGCTCGAGCACGCCATAGATACGACGGACCTTCTGCTTTTCACGCAGCTGAGTACCGTAATCAGACAGACGTCCACGGCGCTGGCCGTGAACACCTGGCGGGGTTTCAATGTTGCATTTCGATTCGAGCGCGCGCGCACCACTCTTCAGAAAGAGATCGGTGCCTTCACGACGAGACAGTTTGCACTTGGGACCAATATAACGAGCCATTCTTCACTGTCTCCTGATTACACGCGACGCTTCTTCGGCGGACGGCACCCGTTATGCGGGATCGGCGTCACGTCGGTGATGCTGGCGATTTTATAACCACAACCGTTCAAAGCACGAACAGCGGATTCACGACCCGGGCCTGGACCTTTGACGTTGACATCAAGGTTCTTGAGACCATATTCCAGAGCGGCCTGACCGGCGCGCTCAGCAGCTACCTGAGCAGCGAACGGGGTGCTTTTACGCGAACCACGGAAGCCCGAGCCACCGGAAGTAGCCCAGGACAATGCGTTGCCCTGGCGATCGGTGATCGTGATGATGGTGTTATTGAAAGACGCATGGATATGGGCGATGCCATCAACCACTGTCTTTTTGACTTTTTTACGAGGACGAGCAGCAGGTTTTGCCATTACTTAAATTCCTACGCGATTACTTGCGGATCGGCTTGCGCGGGCCCTTACGGGTGCGGGCGTTGGTCTTGGTACGCTGACCGCGCACCGGCAGACCACGACGATGACGCAGGCCGCGGTAGCAACCTAGGTCCATCAAGCGCTTGATCTTCATGTTGACTTCGCGACGCAGATCACCCTCAACGATGAACTTTGCCACTTCGCCGCGCAGCAGTTCGACCTGCTCGTCGGAGAGATCTTTGATTTTCGCTGCCGGGTTTACGCCGGTAGCTGCGCAGATAGTCTGCGCGCGAGTGCGACCAACACCATAGATGTAGGTCAGCGAGATAACAGTGTGCTTGTTATCTGGAATGTTTACGCCTGCAATACGGGCCATTCAGTGAAACTCCAATTGACAGCTACCCAACGCCCCGGAAGCCAAGAAAAGGGCGCGAGATACTAACGCTGTAATAACAAATAATCAACCCGGCAGCGCACTAGCTACCGGGCTCGAGCCTTAGCTCACAATCAGCCTTGGCGCTGCTTGTGACGCGGTTCTGCACTGCAGATCACCCGAATGACGCCTTCGCGACGGACGATTTTGCAGTTGCGGCACAGTTTTTTGACCGATGCACGAACTTTCATGACAACTCCTGGAACCTTACGAACTACCTTCAGCGGAGCATTCCGCTGCCATAGCCCTTCAGGTTGGCTTTTTTCATCAGGGAATCGTACTGGTGAGACATGAGGTGCGACTGCACTTGAGACATGAAGTCCATTACAACCACGACCACAATCAGCAACGATGTCCCGCCAAGGTAGAACGGCACATTTGCAGCAACCACAAGGAACTGAGGCAGCAAGCATACAGCCGTCATGTACAGGGCGCCGAACATGGTCAAGCGAGTCAATACGCCATCAATATAGCGCGCCGACTGCTCGCCAGGCCGAATCCCCGGGATAAACGCACCGGACTTCTTCAGATTTTCCGCAACATCTTTCGGATTGAACATCAATGCCGTGTAGAAGAAGCAGAAGAAGATGATACCGGCGCTGAACAACAGGATATTCAACGGCTGACCAGGAGCGATCGACTGAGAAATATCAGCCAACCAACCCATGCTCTCCGACTGACCGAACCACTGTCCCAGCGAAGCCGGGAACAGCAGAATGCTACTGGCGAAGATGGCCGGAATAACTCCAGCCATGTTGACCTTCAGCGGCAGGTGGCTCGTCTGCGCAGCAAAGACCTTACGACCCTGCTGACGCTTGGCATAGTGCACGGCGATACGCCGCTGCCCACGCTCGATGAAGACCACAAAACCGATGATGGCAACAGCCACCAGCCCAACAGCCAGCAGCGCGATGATATTCACATCACCCTGCCGCGCGGACTCGAAGGACTGCCCCAGCGCACCCGGAAGACCCGCAACGATACCTGCAAAGATCAACATCGAAATGCCGTTACCGACACCCCGCTCGGTGATCTGCTCGCCCAGCCACATCATGAACATCGCACCAGCCACAAAGGTGGTGATTGCCACGAAGTAGAAGCCGAAGTCATTGCTGAATGCGACTCCCTGTCCGGCGAGGCCGACCGACATGCCAATAGCCTGCACCACGGCAAGCACCAGCGTACCGTAACGCGTGTACTGGCTGATCTTGCGGCGACCGGCCTCACCCTCTTTCTTCAACTGCTCCAACTGAGGGCTGACGGCGGTCATGAGCTGCATGATGATCGACGCCGAAATGTACGGCATGATCCCCAACGCAAAGATACTCATGCGCTCCAGCGCACCACCGGAAAACATATTGAACAGGCTAAGGATGGTCCCTTCGTTCTGACGGAACAGCTCGGCCAACCTGTCGGGATTGATACCCGGCACCGGGATATGCGCTCCAATCCGATAGACGATGATCGCCATCAGCAGAAAACGCAGACGAGCCCAGAGTTCGGACAGCCCGCCGTTACTCAGAGCGGAGAGAGCACCTTGCTTAGCCATTTATTCCTCGAACTTGCCGCCAGCTGCTTCGATAGCCGCACGCGCACCTTTAGTGGCGGCGATGCCCTTCAGAGTTACCGCACGACCAACCTCGCCCGACAGCATGACTTTTACACGCTGAACGTTCTGATTGATGATGTCGGCATCCTTGAGGCTCTGCAGAGTAACTACGTCGCCCTGAACCTTTGCCAGTTCGGATGTACGCACCTCGGCGCGATCCATGGCTTTCAGCGAGACGAAGCCGAACTTCGGCAGACGGCGGTGCAACGGCTGCTGGCCGCCCTCGAACCCGGGAGCGATCTTGCCGCCGGAGCGGGAAGTCTGACCTTTGTGACCACGGCCACCGGTCTTGCCGAGGCCGCTGCCGATACCACGGCCCGGACGCAGCTTTTCGCGACGGGCGCCCGGCGCAGAACGCAGATCGTTCAGTTGCATGGCTTAGCCCTCCACACGGAGCATGTAGTAAGCCTTGTTGATCATGCCGCGGTTTTCAGGAGTGTCCTGAACCTCAACGGTATGACCAATGCGACGCAGGCCGAGACCCTTGACGCAAAGCTTGTGATTAGGAATACGACCGCTGACGCTTTTGATCAGCGTGACCTTGACGGTGTTAGCCATGATCAGGAAATCTCCTCAACGCTCTTGCCACGCTTGGCAGCGATCGACTCAGGCGACTGCATGGCTTTCAGACCTTTGAACGTAGCGTGAACCACGTTGACCGGGTTGGTAGAGCCGTAGCACTTGGCCAAGACGTTCTGCACGCCAGCGACTTCAAGAATGGCGCGCATTGCACCACCGGCGATGACACCGGTACCTTCCGAAGCAGGCTGCATGTAAACCTTGGAGGCGCCATGCGCGGCCTTGGTCGCGTACTGCAGGGTAGTACCGTTCAGGTCAACCTGGATCATGTTGCGGCGAGCCGCTTCCATGGCCTTCTGAATGGCAGCCGGCACTTCGCGGGACTTGCCACGACCGAAACCTACGCGACCTTTACCATCACCTACTACAGTCAGTGCGGTGAAGGTGAAGATGCGACCACCTTTTACTGTCTTGGCGACGCGGTTAACTTGAACCAGCTTCTCAATGTAGCCTTCGTCGCGCTTTTGCTCGTTATATGCCATAACTTAGAACTCCAGCCCGCCTTCACGAGCAGCATCAGCCAGTGCCTTGACACGACCATGGTACTTGAAGCCAGAACGGTCGAACGCCACCTGGGTGACACCTGCGGCCTTAGCACGCTCAGCGACCAGCTGACCAACTTTCTTGGCAGCGTCGACGTTGCCGGTGGCACCGCCGCGCAGTTCTTTGTCGAGAGTCGAGGCACTGGCCAGGACCTTGCCGCCGTCGGCCGAAAGGACCTGGGCGTAGATGTGCTGGGAAGAGCGGTACACACAAAGGCGTACGACTTCCAGCTCGCGCATCTTCAGGCGTGCCTTGCGAGCGCGACGCAGACGAGTAACTTTCTTTACGCTCATTTGCTATGCCCTACTTCTTCTTAGCTTCTTTACGACGGACCACTTCGTCCGAGTAACGTACGCCTTTGCCCTTGTAAGGCTCAGGGCGACGGAAGTCACGGATTTCAGCAGCCACCTGACCGACCAGTTGCTTATCGACACCCTTGATCAGGATATCGGTCTGGCTGGGGGTCTCAGCGGTAACGCCTTGCGGCAGCTCATATTCCACCGGGTGCGAGAAGCCGAGAGCCAGGGACAGCACTTGACCTTTGGCTTGCGCCTTGTAACCAACACCAACCAGCTGAAGCTTGCGCTCGAAGCCTTGGCTGACGCCAATCACCATGTTGTTAACCAGCGCACGGGTGGTACCGGCCATGGCACGGTTCTGCTGATCGCCATTACGCGCAGCAAAACGGAGCTCACCAGCCTCATGGATCACTTCCACAGAGGAGTGTACGTTCAGTTCAAGAGCGCCCTTGGCACCCTTCACCGAAAGCTGCTGGCCAGACATGTTGAATTCAACACCAGCGGGCAGCTTGACGGGGTTCTTAGCAACGCGAGACATGCTTATCCCCCCTTAGAACACTGTGCAGAGCACTTCGCCGCCAACGCCAGCAGCGCGAGCAGCACGATCAGTCATCACACCTTTATTGGTGGACACGATCGAAACACCCAGACCGCCACGAACTTTCGGCAACTGATCAACGGATTTGTACTGGCGAAGGCCAGGACGGCTTACGCGCTTCAGCTCTTCGATAACCGGACGACCTTCGAAGTACTTCAGCTCGATAGACAGCTGCGGCTTGGCATCGCTGCTGACGTTGTATCCTGCGATATAGCCTTCACCTTGAAGAACGTTGGCTACAGCCACCTTCAAAGTGGAAGACGGCATGCTTACGACGGACTTTTCGGCCATCTGGGCATTACGGATACGAGTTAGCATGTCCGCTAACGGGTCCTGCATACTCATGGGCTCTTGGCTCCTAATTCTAAAAAATAAGCCCGCGAGGGCTCGTGTCGCCTACTAGATGAACGCGCCTCGAAAGGCGTGAGTCGGGCGAGCCGGACATTCTAGAGACAGTCCAGAAACGAATCAAGCCCCATGAGGGGCTTGATTCGATAGCGGCAGTTCCGGTAGCAATGCCGGAACCTCGTTACCAGCTGGCTTTTACCAGGCCCGGTACGTCGCCACGCATTGCGGCCTGACGCAACATGCTGCGCGCAAGACCAAACTTGCGATACACACCATGCGGACGACCCGTCAGACGGCAACGATTGCGCAGACGCGAAGCGCTGGCATCACGCGGCTGCTTCTGCAGGGCGACCTGGGCCTCCCAACGCGCCTCAGGAGACGACTCGGGATTAGCGATGACAGCTTTCAGCGCTGCACGCTTCTGGGCGTACTTAGCAACCGTTTGCTGACGCTTCAGCTCACGGTTCTTCATGCTTTGCTTAGCCATTTCCTACTCCTATCAGTTACGGAACGGGAAGTTGAAAGCACGCAGCAGCGCGCGCCCCTCTTCGTCCGTCCGAGCAGTAGTGGTCAGCGTAATGTCCAGACCACGCAGGGCATCGATCTTGTCGTAATCGATTTCCGGGAAGATGATCTGCTCTTTTACACCCATGCTGTAGTTGCCACGACCATCGAAGGACTTGGCATTCAGGCCGCGGAAATCGCGAACCCGAGGCAGGGAAATGGCGAGCAGACGATCCAGGAATTCATACATGCGATCATTGCGCAGCGTGACCTTGACACCGATCGGCCAGCCTTCACGAACCTTAAAGCCCGCAATGGATTTCCGAGCGTGGGTCACCACGACCTTCTGACCGGTGATCTTCTCCAGGTCGGCAACTGCGTTATCGATGATTTTCTTATCACCGATCGCTTCGCCGATACCCATATTCAGGGTGATCTTGGTGATGCGCGGAACTTCCATCACGTTGCCAAGCTGAAGCTCTTCTTTCAGCTTGGGAGCGATTTGCTTCCGATAAACTTCTTTTAGTCGTGCCATGGTTATCTACCTAGCAGTCTCAAGCTTCAACCGGCTTTTGGGTCGACTTGAAGACACGAATTTTCTTGCCGTCTTCAATCTTGAAGCCAACGCGATCAGCCTTGTTGGTTTCACCATTGAAAATAGCGACGTTAGAGGCGTGCAGAGGCGCCTCTTTCTCGACGATACCGCCCTGAACGCCCGACATTGGGTTCGGCTTGGTATGACGCTTTACGAGGTTGATGCCACCAACGACCAAGCGGTCGTCAGCGAGAACCCGAAGCACCTTACCGCGCTTGCCCTTGTCCTTGCCGGCGATGACGATGATCTCGTCGTTGCGACGAATCTTTTGCATGCGGCTACTCCTTAGAGCACTTCAGGCGCGAGCGAGACGATTTTCATGAACTTCTCGTTACGAAGCTCACGCGTCACCGGCCCGAAAATACGGGTACCGATAGGCTCTTGCTTGTTGTTCAGCAGAACAGCAGCGTTGCCATCGAAGCGAATGATGGAACCGTCCGGACGACGAACACCGTGACGGGTACGGACCACAACAGCGGTCATCACCTGGCCTTTCTTGACCTTGCCACGCGGAATCGCTTCCTTGACGGTAACCTTGATGATGTCACCGATGCCGGCATAACGGCGGTGTGAACCGCCCAGGACCTTGATACACATGACACGACGAGCGCCACTGTTGTCCGCCACATCGAGCATTGATTGAGTCTGAATCATATAATTTCTCCGACCCCTAGCCCTTAGACTTCGACGGCACGTTCAACGACATCAACCAGCATCCAGCACTTGGTCTTCGCCAGAGGACGAGTCTCGCGAATCGTGACTTTGTCACCGATACGGCACTGGTTGGTTTCGTCGTGTGCGTGCAGTTTGGTCGAACGCTTCACGTATTTACCGTAGATCGGGTGCTTGACGCGACGCTCGATCAATACGGTGATGGTTTTGTCCATTTTGTCGCTGACGACGCGGCCAGTCAGCGTGCGGACAGTCTTTTCAACTTCAGCCATGATCACTTACCTGCCTGCTGGTTGAGCACAGTCTTGACACGAGCGATGTCGCGCTTGACTTGTGAGAGCAGGTGAGACTGCCCCAACTGGCCAGTTGCTTTCTGCATACGCAGATTGAACTGGTCGCGCAGCAGCTCGAGCAACTGCTCGTTCAGCTGCTGAGCGGATTTTTCACGAAGCTCATTCGCTTTCATCACATCACCGTCCGCTTAACAAAGGAGGTGGCGAGCGGCAGCTTTGCAGCAGCCAGGGCGAAAGCCTCACGCGCCAGCTCTTCGGAAACACCCTCGATCTCGTAGAGCACCTTGCCCGGTTGAATCTGGGCTACCCAGTACTCGACGTTACCCTTACCTTTACCCATCCGGACTTCCAGAGGCTTCTTGGTGACAGGCTTGTCGGGGAACACGCGGATCCAGATCTTGCCGCCACGCTTGACGTGACGAGTCAGCGCACGACGTGCGGACTCGATCTGGCGGGCAGTCAGACGACCACGGGAAACAGACTTCAGAGCGAACTCGCCGAAGCTGACCTTGCTACCGCGCTGAGCCAGACCACGATTGTGGCCAGTCATCTGCTTGCGGAATTTTGTACGCTTTGGTTGCAACATTTGGCGTACTCCTTACTTGGCAGCTTTTTTACGAGGCGCAGGCGCTTGCGGCTTGAGTTCTTCGTGGCGGCCACCAATGACCTCACCCTTGAAGATCCAGACCTTGACGCCGATCACACCGTAAGTGGTGTGTGCTTCGTAGGTGTTGTAGTCGATATCGGCACGCAGGGTGTGCAGCGGCACACGACCTTCCCGATACCATTCCGTACGGGCGATTTCAGCCCCACCCAGACGACCGCTCACCTGGATCTTGATGCCTTTGGCACCAATGCGGATCGCGTTCTGTACGGCGCGCTTCATGGCGCGACGGAACATCACACGACGCTCCAGCTGCTGAGCAACGTTCTGTGCTACCAGCATTGCATCGAGCTCCGGCTTGCGGATTTCTTCGATGTTGATGTGCACAGGCACACCCATTTGCTTGGTCAGGTCCTGACGCAGCTTCTCTACATCCTCACCCTTCTTGCCGATCACGATGCCGGGACGAGCGGTGTGGATGGTGATGCGTGCTGTCTGAGCCGGGCGATGGATATCGATACGGCTTACGGACGCGCTTTTTAATTTGTCTTGGAGGTACTCGCGCACGTTCAGATCTGCAAGCAGATAATCGGCGTACGTACGACCGTCTGCGTACCAGACGGAGGTGTGCTCCTTGACGATTCCCAGGCGAATGCCAGTGGGATGTACTTTCTGACCCATCTGATCGACTCCGTTACTTGTCCGCAACCTTGACAGTGATATGGCAAGACCGCTTGACGATGCGATCAGCGCGGCCTTTGGCACGCGGCATGATGCGCTTAAGCGAACGCCCTTCGTTGACGAAAACAGTGGAAACCTTCAGGTCGTCCACGTCAGCGCCTTCGTTGTGCTCGGCGTTGGCCACGGCCGACTCCAGCACTTTCTTCATGATCTCGGCGGCTTTCTTACTGCTGAAAGCCAACAGGTTGAGCGCTTCGCCCACCCCTTTCCCGCGGATCTGGTCGGCGACCAGGCGGGCTTTCTGGGCGGAGATGCGAGCGCCCGACAACTTAGCGGCTACTTCCATCTTTCCTTACCCCTTAGCGCTTGCCTTTCTTGTCCGCTACGTGCCCGCGATAGGTGCGGGTACCAGCGAACTCGCCGAGTTTATGACCGACCATGTCTTCGTTCACGAGAACGGGGACGTGTTGGCGACCGTTATGCACAGCGATGGTCAGACCGACCATTTGCGGCAGGATCATCGAACGACGCGACCAGGTTTTCACCGGCTTGCGATCATTCTTTTCCGCTGCCACCTCGACCTTCTTCAGTAGGTGAAGATCGATAAAAGGACCTTTTTTCAGAGAACGTGGCACTGTCGTATCCCTCTAGTTACTTGCGGCGACGGACGATCATGTTATCGGTGCGCTTGTTCGAGCGAGTCTTCGCGCCCTTAGTCGGGAAGCCCCACGGCGACACCGGATGACGACCACCAGAGGTACGACCTTCACCACCACCATGCGGGTGATCGACCGGGTTCATCGCCACACCGCGAACGGTCGGACGAACGCCACGCCAGCGCTTGGCACCGGCTTTACCCAGCGAACGCAGGCTATGCTCGGCGTTCGATACCTCACCCAGAGTGGCGCGGCATTCAGCCAGCACCTTGCGTGTTTCGCCGGAGCGAAGACGCAGCGTCACGTATGCACCCTCACGCGCCACCAACTGAGCCGACGCACCAGCGGAACGAGCGATCTGGGCACCTTTGCCCGGCTTCAGCTCCACACCGTGGATGGTAGAACCCAGCGGAATGTTGCGCAGCGGCAGGCTGTTACCAGCCTTGATTGGCGCATTGATGCCAGACACCAACTGATCGCCAGCACTTACGCCCTTGGGGGCGATGATGTAGCGGCGCTCGCCGTCGGCATACTTCAGCAACGCAATGTGCGCAGTACGGTTCGGATCGTATTCGATGCGCTCAACGACAGCGGGAATGCCATCCTTATTGCGACGAAAATCGACCAGACGGTAATGCTGCTTGTGACCACCACCAACGTGACGAGTGGTGATACGGCCGTTGTTGTTACGGCCGCCGGACTTTGACTTCTTCTCGAGCAGCGGAGCATAAGGAGCGCCTTTGTGCAGCTCCTGACCGACCACCTTGACCACAAAACGGCGGCCTGCGGAAGTCGGTTTGCATTTAACGATTGCCATGATGCACCCCTTCCTTACTCAGCGTTGCCGGAGAAATCGAGATCCTGGCCCGGCTGAAGCGCAATGTATGCCTTCTTCCAGTCGTTGCGCTTGCCCAGACCGCGAGCGGTACGCTTGGTCTTACCCTGAACATTCAGGGTACTGACCTTGGCGACCTTCACGTTGAACAGGCTTTCGACGGCCTTCTTGATTTCCAGCTTGGTTGCATCAGTAGCAACCTTGAAAACGAACTGGCTCTTGCTGTCAGCCAGCATGGTTGCCTTCTCGGAGACGTGCGGACCAAGCAGGACTTTGAATACGCGTTCCTGGTTCATCCCAGCAGCTCCTCGAATTTCTTCACAGCCGACACGGTGATCAACACCTTGTCATAGGCGATCAGGCTGACTGGATCGGAACCTTGAACGTCACGAACATCGACGTGCGGCAGGTTGCGAGCCGCCAAATACAGGTTCTGATCGACAGCATCGGAAACGATCAGTACGTCATTCAGACCCATACCAGTCAGCTTGTTAGCAAGCAGCTTGGTCTTAGGGCTGTCGACGGCGAAATCTTCAACGACTACCAGACGCTCGGAACGAACCAACTCGGAAAGAATGGAGCGTAGCGCTGCGCGGTACATCTTCTTGTTGAGTTTCTGCTCATGGTTCTGCGGACGAGCTGCGAAAGTTACACCGCCGCCACGCCAGATCGGTCCACGCGAAGTACCGGCACGTGCACGGCCAGTGCCCTTCTGGCGCCAGGGACGCTTGCCGCCACCGGACACATCGGAGCGAGTCTTTTGCTGCTTACTACCCTGACGGCCGCCAGCCATGTAGGCGACGACTGCTTGGTGCACCAGCGTCTCGTTGAACTCACCACCAAAGGTACGCTCGGAGACTTCTATGGCTTGTGCGCCATTAACATTCAATTGCATGTGAACTCCCCCTTACCCGCGAGCCTTGGCGGCCGGACGCACGATCACGTCACCACCAGTGGCGCCGGGCACTGCGCCCTTGACCAATAGCAAGTTACGCTCGGCATCGACACGCACGATTTCCAGGGACTGCACGGTTACGCGCTCGGCGCCCATGTGCCCGGACATCTTCTTGCCCTTGAAAACACGACCCGGAGTCTGGCACTGGCCAATCGAACCCGGAACGCGGTGGGATACGGAGTTACCGTGTGTATTGTCCTGACCACGGAAGTTCCAGCGCTTGATGGTGCCGGCAAAGCCTTTACCCTTGGACTGACCGGTGACATCCACCATCTGTCCAGCCTGAAAAATCTCGGCATTGATCTGATCGCCCGCCTGGAACTCTTCGCCATCGAGGCGGAATTCCCAGACCCCACGACCGGCAGCGACATTCGCCTTAGCGAAGTGACCAGCCTGAGCCTTGGAGACACGCGAGGCGCGACGCTCGCCGACAGTGACCTGCACGGCGCGATAGCCATCGCTCTCTTCATTCTTGAACTGGGTGACACGATTCGGCTCGATCTCAATGACCGTAACCGGAACAGAGACACCATCTTCGGTGAAAATGCGGGTCATGCCGCACTTACGACCGACTACACCAATAGTCATATTGTAACCTCTTGAGTGTACGGGGCTTTCACCCGCTATGGCCGCCCATTTCAGAGCGTTACACGACTAAAACTCAAGGTTTTAGCCGAGGCTGATCTGCACTTCCACGCCAGCCGCAAGATCAAGCTTCATCAGCGCATCGACGGTTTTGTCGGTTGGCTGAACAATGTCCAGCACACGCTTATGAGTGCGGATCTCGTACTGGTCGCGCGCGTCCTTGTTGACGTGCGGAGAAACCAGAACGGTGAACCGCTCTTTGCGGGTCGGCAGTGGTATCGGACCACGCACCTGAGCACCAGTACGTTTCGCGGTTTCCACGATTTCCTGGGTTGATTGATCGATCAGGCGATGGTCAAAAGCCTTCAACCGAATACGGATTTGTTGGTTTTGCATTTTGACCTCAGACTCCAATTAGCCATCCCTACCAAACGCAATACGCCCGGTAAAAGGAGGCGCAATTGTACGGATGCGTCCAGGGGGTGTCAATAAATGATCAATAATAGAAAAAGGGCCCCAGGGGGCCCTTTTTTACCACCGATTGATTATTCGATGATCTTGGCAACCACGCCGGCACCAACGGTACGACCACCTTCGCGAATCGCGAAGCGCAGGCCGTCTTCCATGGCGATCGGAGCGATCAGGGTGACAACCATCTTGATGTTGTCGCCCGGCATGACCATTTCCACGCCTTCCGGCAGCTCGCAGTTACCGGTTACGTCAGTAGTACGGAAGTAGAACTGCGGACGGTAGCCCTTGAAGAACGGAGTGTGGCGACCGCCTTCTTCCTTGCTCAGCACGTACACTTCGCCTTCGAACTTAGTGTGCGGCTTGATGGTGCCCGGCTTGGCCAGAACCTGACCACGCTCGACATCATCACGCTTGGTGCCGCGCAGCAGCACGCCAACGTTCTCACCAGCACGACCTTCGTCTAGCAGCTTGCGGAACATTTCAACGCCGGTGCAGGTAGTCTTGGTCGTGGCACGGATACCAACGATCTCGATTTCTTCCTGGACCTTGACGATGCCACGCTCGACACGACCAGTAACAACGGTACCGCGGCCAGAGATCGAGAACACGTCTTCGATCGGCATCAGGAACGGCTTGTCGATGGCACGCTCAGGCTCGGGGA
>NZ_JBANEO010000006.1:0-78650 GCF_037967085.1 Pseudomonas sp. CBC3 | reverse complement strand
GAATAGAAGTCTATTCCGAACGCATTAGTATCACTTGACACTCATTGCTACTCCCTTGAAGGCGCCCTTGATACCCGACCAGGCGAGGGTGGGGTTCCTGTATTCCTTGATCGTCGTAACGGCCGAAAGAAGAAACGCGGAAACCACCGCGAACATCGAACCATAGAAGCGCTTGTTGAATCGTGTGGCAGCGCGGTTGCGGTAATAGTGATAGAACGCCGAACGGTTACCTAGACTGAGTGACCCGTAATGAAACAGACGGCTTTCGGGGATGACTTGTATGGACACTCCAAAGCGCCTGGCGCGGTACTGCCAATCCACTTCTTCGAAATACATGAAGTAATCTTCGTCCATCAACCCGATTTCTTCCGTCAGCGCAGCTGAAAATGCCAGGCTGCAACCCATTATGTAATCCGGGTCGTGATGAAGATTCTGCTGTTGCAGTGTCTCGATGCTCTGGTTTTTGCCCAGTAGGCGAGCCTTGCCGAGGATCGGATACAGTTTTCCGCCGCCATAACATTCCAGACGCCCGGTGTCGGCGCTCAAGACTAGCGAACCAACGAATTGGCGGTCGTTGCGCTGCAGTGCTTCGAGAAGAGGCGAGAAGGCATCGCTCTCGACATAGGTGTCATTGTTGACGACCCAGAAATGCGTCGGTTGCAGGTTCTTCATCGCCCAGCGAAGGCCATAGTTATTGCCGCCGGCGTACCCGTTGTTCTCAGGGTTGCAGAGCAGCGTCACCTGTGGGTAAGCCTTTTCATCCAGCCACTGCTGAAAAGCAAGCGCCGAGCCATCCTGCGAGTCATTGTCGACAATGACGATATGGTCGATGGTCGAGCAATGAGCGAGCAGGCTTTCAGCGCAGCTGATGGTTTCAGTAGCAGCTTTGTAGTTGAGAATAAGTGCGACGTTCATGAACTCGTTCCTTGCTGCGTAGATGGCGTGCTCTCAGAGCGTGAATAACGAAAAGCATGCAAATAACTGGCTGCACATATTCGAACAAACCGTTTAGCGGCCATATCACGAAAAACGCAAGCATTACCGAATAGGTGAATTCCATCTCCGTGTTGATGTTCCGGGCGATACGCTGATAAATGAACAGCGTCAGCGGAACCACCAGAAAGGTAAGAAAACCGAAGCGGAACAGTGTGCCGATGATTCCAATGTCGGAGAGAAAGAAATGCTCGCCGAAATAGGGAATGAAACCGTCCTGCCACATGAGCGATAGTGAACCGCTTGGGAGCCAGCTGACCAGTTCCAGATGGTTGAACACAGATGCGATCGTGTGAGGGCGCACTCCGTCTTCCACGTTGCCATCCAGGCTGCTTCCATAGAACTCCATGTTCAATCCGAGAATTTCGAGTAATTCTGGATAGAAATAGAATGGCGATAGCAGAACGCAGAGCGAGGCCGCCCAGGCGACAGCTTTGACCCTCAATGAAAAAAGGGTAAACGCTAGGCACAAAACGATAAGTTGGCGAGTTTGGGTGGCGAACACCAAGGTGAGCAGCAAGATCGCAGCGATGATCAAATAGAAAATTTTCTGGCGTTGTTCACCGTTGATTGGCGACTTTCCTTTCGCCCAGATTTGAATGCAGTAGAAATAGGCAAAGCAAATCAGGAAGGGGCCGATCGAGGAGCGATCCGGACGATCCCAAGACGTTTGCTCTTCGCGTAAATCAGGCACCAGTCCGAATTTGAAGCACCAGGACAAAAATACTGCAATGAGCGCGGCATAGATGATCGCGCGCTCGAACTGAAGAGTGCTGATGTGCTTGGTAAGCAATAACAGGGGCACGAACCCGAATGTGAACAACATTCGGCGTTCTTCGATCAGGCCGTAGGCGATCGGTTGGCCGAAGGTAAAAAATGAAAATACTGCAGGCAGCACGGTAAATACGAAAACGCTGTAAAACGCGTAGTACATGAGAATGCGGAATTCTCTGGAGGCATCTTCCGTGCTGGCAAGAATCAAGAGAAACGCTACACCCAAGCAAGCCGCCAGGTAGGCTTCGTTGAGAAATTTGAAGCCAAGTGGGTTATGCGTACTGTCGCCGAATACAGAAAAATGCAGAACGAGCGCCAGGATAGTCAGTGGCAAATAAAAGAATTTTGAGCTGATGCTTGTCATCACCTGAGTCCTTAGGTGCGTTTCCATTATCCAGATAACTACGCCGCAACAAACTCAAGCTTTTAACATTGCGATGTTGATGCCTTTATGACGCGGATTACACCCACATGGCATCGGTTACCAAACGCTTTCGATAAGCAGAGGGTCATCAAGTTCCCTTGGATTAGCTCCGCTGTGCTCGGTCGAAGCGTTTGACAACCGTGCTAGCGGTTGTGTTGCGTAGAAATCTCAGGTTTCGCCAAATTTTTATGACGGAGCTCACGTCCCGTCAGCCCGGCGTTGGCCCGTATTCGGTGCAGTCGTTAGCGATGTTCTTCTGCAGGACTGCCATTTGAGGTCGGTCCTTGCCGTCGATGGGCTCAACTGCCAGAACATATTTGCCCCAGCCCGGTCCGCCTGCCCAATAAGCGCTTGGCATGCAGTTCTCGTTGAGATAGGCGAGCATATTGTCCATGGCGACGAGCATCGAATCGGAGTGGCCGGGAACGCCATATTCGCCCAGAAAGCCCTTCAGGTTGTTTTCTTTCAGCCACTCTACGAAGGGGCGGGCACGCTCGACGCCCAGCATGGGGTCAACGGTTTCGTCGTTCGCGTAGCGTCCTGAGAAATCTTTGTCTAAATAGAGGTGGGCTTCGTAAATGATCTTGTTCGCCGGATCATCGATCAGAAAATCCTCGTTGACCTTGCGCCAATGGAACGAGCTCGCCCAGCGGTCGCCTTCAACGAATATCAAGGTTTTCACGTCGACCTGGCGAATTGCATCGACTGCCGCCTGGGCCGCCGCAGGCCACAAACCATCGGTCGAATGGGGCTCGTTCATGATGTCGTAGCCCAAAAGGGCGGGGTGATCCTTGAACTTTTCCGCGAGCTTGCGCCAGACGTTGGCGTACGCTTCGTATGGTACTTCGGGTGAGCCAATCAGCTTGCCCTTGTATCGAGCGTAGTTGTGCATATCCAGAATGATTTTCTGGTCATGCTGCGCAGCAAAATCAAGCGTTCTTTTCAGTAAGCGTATCTGATCAAAGTTGACGCCTCTATTCAGGTCGTGTTGTACGCGTTCCCAGATGAAGGGGAAACGGATCAAGCGAATGTTCTTGTCTGCGTAATACTTGAAGTATTTCTTCTCGGGATAGAAGTAGTTGGTGCCAACCTTGCCTGGTGTTATATGCGGTGCGAAATTGGCGCCGGACATATTGATGCCGACCAAGTCGATACCTGCGCGTTCAGTGCTGGGCTGAGCTTGGACAAGGGACACGCAACCGACCAGGGATAGGCCAGCAATCAAACGTATCGCGCCGAGCAAAGGCGAGAGAGAGCGACGTTCCATATTTTTGAACTCCAATGAGCATGTAGCGAATGACTGTCCTTCGATCGCACGGCGTAACGATCAACGAAGGGCCGATGCCAAGTAAGCAACGGTTCGAATGCGTGCAGGCGATTGGACGGAGTTGTTCGAGCGCCCGATGCAGATAGTCATCGGGCATCAGGCGCTCATCGCTTATTTGCTGTGTTGGTATTCGTACTGGTAGTAGCCGTAATCGCTGTAATTGGACACTTTGCGGATGACGGCATTGAAGATCACGCCTTTGACCATCAAGCCGTTCTGTTCGAGGCGGCGCTTGGCGAATTCGATTTCCTTGACTCCGTTCAGGCCATAACGGGTCACCATCAGGGTCGTGCCGGCCTGGCTACCAACCAGCGCAGCGTCGGTGACCGCGAGAATCGGCGGCGTATCGAAAATCACCAGATCGTACATGCCGCTGATTTCCTTGACGAAGCGAGAGAAGTTCTCGTGCATCAACAGCTCGGAAGGGTTCGGCGGTAACTGACCATGAGTGATCACGTGAAGGTTGTTGAGTTGGGTCTTCTGGATCGCATCGAACAGCGTGACACGGCCGGACAAAATGTCCGAAAGGCCTTTCTCACCCTGGCAACGCATGACTTTGTGCAAGTAGCCCTTGCGCATATCCGCGTCGACCAACAGCACTTTCTTGCCGGACTGTGCAATCACTGCCGACAGGTTACTGGTGACGAACGACTTACCGACTCCCGGGCTAGGACCGGTAATCATCAGAATGTTGTTCTTGGCCTCGATCATGGCGAAGTGCAGGCTGGTGCGCAGGCTGCGCATGGCTTCGGTGGCCAGATCAGCCGGGTCGTTGATCGTCAGCAGATAAGACGCGCTGCTCTTGTCACGCTTGAAGTTGACCAGACGCTTTTCCAGCAGCCCCTGCTTTTCGCTGAAGGGAATCGCCGCGTACACCGGGATGCCGACACGCTCGATTTCTTCTGGGTTTTCCACGCCCCGCTTGAGCGCTTCGCGAACATAGACGAAGGCGATCGCGAGGATACCGCCGAGCAGAATCGCGGCAATGACGATCAACGGCTTGTTCGGCTTGATCGGCTGATCGATGTCAGCAGCGGCGTGGTCGACGATGCGCACGTTGCCAACGGTACCTGCACGAATGATGTCCAGCTCCTGCGTTTTGTTCAGCAGCATCGAATAGGTTTCGGACGAAACCTCGACATCGCGGTTCAGACGCAGCAGTTCTTGCTGGGTCGAAGGCAGGGTGCCGATTTGCTTTTCAAGTTCGGCCTTCTGCGCCTGGAGTTGGTTGGTCTGGTTAATCAGCGCCTGGAAGTTAGGGTGTTGACGGGTAAAGCGACGTTCCATCTCGGTGCGCTTGAGGTTCTGCTCGGAAATCTGCTTCTCGAGGTCAACGATGCGATCGAGCACCGACTGGGTTTCCGCTGAGATGTCCACCGAGCGATTACCGGTCTGGAACTTGTTCAACGCAGTTTGAGCGGCGTCGAGCTTCTTGCGAACTTCCGGCACTTGCTCGCTCAGGAACTCCAGACTCTGTGTTGCTTCGGCCGCGTTGCGCGCAATGTTCTGGTCTACGTAGCGCTGGGCCACTTCTTCCAGTACTCGAACGGCTTTCTCCGGATCGGCGTCCTCGAGCGTCACGTTAAGGATGCCTGATTGCTTGCCGCGCTCACCGGCCGACAGACGATTCTGATAGTCCTCGGTAGTGGCATAAGTGCGGTTTTTGATCACGCTGAAAGTAGTGCCCGGTCGTGCGTTCAGCTCCGCTACGGTAATGCCGTATTCCGGCGTTTCCATGGGCTCGCCAACTACGCCTTGTACAACCACTTCACCGTCGGTGTCGCGCAGGATGAAGCCATTGTTCTCTGCGGCTTCCAGCGTCAGCTCTTCGCCATGCATGTTGTCCGGAACGATCAGCCGAGTGACGCGTAGCGACTCGCCGCCCCAGGCGTATGATTCGAACCCTTCTGGGTACCAGCCAAGCTCACCTTCCTCGGTGGGTTCGAAGCCGCGGAATATATAGCCACCGAACACCGGGAAGTGGTGAGGCTCGATGATGATATCGAGGTTCAGTGCTTCGACCGCGCCACCGACAACGGTGCGTGACTTGAGCAGCGCTATCTCGGTCTGCGCGGGCGAGACTGCCGGAGCGGCGCCCACCACATCGGTAAGACTGGGAAGTCCACCTTTCGGTTGGATCTGGATCATCGCGCTGGCGAGATAGATCGGCGTGGCAAGCAGCGCATAGGCGATACCCAGCGCCGCGAAGAAGCCGGTTATGGTGAGGATGAGAGCCCGGTTGTTGAGCAAGGTGTCAAAGAGGTGGGCCAGATCAATATCCTTCTCCTCTTTGGTTTCGTAGATAGGACGGGGCATGGTGGTCATTGAAGTTCCTTCTTCTTATTTCAGGTAAGGAAGCCAGCTTTCGACGGACTGCGTCAGAAGGCTGTGAACGTGCTCGAATGCGGGTTTGGATTGACGAAAGGGATCCGGGATTTCCATACCGTCTAGCCATTTACCCATCAGGAAGGTTTTGCCATGTACTTCGGGGGCTATCTGGCGAATGTGCTGGATGTGGCTCTGCTCCATGGCGAGGATGAGGTCCGCCTGGTGCAACATCTCACTATCAACCTGCCGAGCACGGTGGGACAGGTGTTCCAGTCCGTGATCGTGAAGCACCTCATGTGCGGTCTTATCCATTGGGTTGCCTACTAATGCGCCTATGCCTGCCGAGCTGATCGTCAGGTTTCTTCCCTGCAGTTTGTGTATCAGCAGCGCTTCGGCCGCTGGGCTTCTGCAGATGTTGCCGACACAGATGATCAAGATGTTCTGGAACATGTCGCTTAGCCTCGCAGCCCTGAATTCATGGGCGGTTGGGCGTACGCATCACAGAACGCAAATCTGATATTGCCTCGCTTCATTAGTTCAATCTTCCTGCTGTGCTCGCGCATGAAATATGGCTGATTGCCGTGATGGGCTGTTCTGCCGCGCGCAGTCAGTAGACGTCCCTGTTGAACACTAGGGCGGGAATGGTCCGGGCGAGAATGTAGATGTCGAACCAGACCGACCAACGCTCGATGTAATCGAGGTCGAACTCGACGCGTTTTTCGATCTTTTCGAGCGTGTCGGTCTCGCCGCGATAGCCATTGATCTGCGCCCAGCCGGTGATACCTGGCTTGACCCGATGGCGAGCGGAATATTCCGAGACGGCCTCTTCAAACAGTACGCCGGCGGCCTTGGTCGCGGTGGCGTGCGGGCGAGGGCCGACCATGGACATGCTGCCCAGAAAAACGTTGAGCAGCTGTGGCAGTTCGTCGAGGCTGGTCTTTCGAATGAATCGGCCCACGCGGGTGATGCGGTCGTCGTTACGCGTCGTCTGGCGTTCGGCGTTGGCGTCCGATTTGGCGTGGTACATCGAGCGGAACTTGAACACTTCGATCAGACGATTGTTGTAGCCGTAGCGCTTTTGCTTGAACAGTACCGGGCCGGGCGAGTCCAGCTTGATCGCCAGTGCCAGCAGCAGCATTACGGGCGCTGCGGCCAGCAGGGCCAAGCTGGAGAGGATGATGTCCTCGATACGCTTGAACATTGGCGACCAACCACGCAGCGGCAGGTCGGAGGCGATCAGTGTGGGCAGGCCACCAACCTCGGTGATGCGCTTGTTGGCATGGCGGAAGGCGACCATGTCGGGCACTAGCAGCACGTTGACCGGCAGCTTGCGCAACTCGTTGATCACCTGACCGATGCGGCTGTCGGCGAACCAGGGCAGGGCGACCAGCACCTGAGTGACCTTTTCCTCACGGATCATCTGCTCTAGATCACGCGTATTGCCCAGAAGCGGCAGGTCGGCGAGCGTCTTGGGCAAGCGCTCCAGGCGGTCATCAATGAAGCCGAGCACGCCAGTACGGATGTCACGGTGATGAGCAAGGTATTCGGCAACGCGCACGCCGTTGTCGGTACCGCCGAGAATCACAGCATTCTGCAGATAGACGCCCTTGGCCATCAGACGGCGGAACAGTGCGAGCATCATCAGGCGCTCGGCGCCGAACAGGATGATGCTGGTGACGAACCAGAACGTCAGGTGCTTGGCTTCCAGATAGCTGAACATGCCCAAACCTTGGTGCATGAAGATCAGCAGGCTGAACGCTGCGGCCCAGGCGACCAGCATGGTGCGGAAGCGGAGCAGGGTGCTGAACACTTCCTCACTGTAGATGCCGACCGATTGGAAGATGACCACACTGATTACGCCGAAGAACATCAGGAAGGTGCTGAAGGTGCCACCGCCCGCCGGCAGGTCGAGCGGCAGAAAAAGCAGCAGCAGAACGCCCGGCAACACAGCAGTCAGCCCGTGGATCAGGCGAACGCTGGCAAGGAAGTAATCGACGAAACTGGGGTGGGCGTATTCAAGGGTCCCAACGGACTGTAAGCGCATACAAGGCTCCTTCCTTCGGCTATTACTAGCTCTCAATACTCGTTTTGATCGCCGCGATCCGCGGTTCTGATGGCAGGCCGCTATCGCAACCTTCACCTGGACAACTGCTCCGACCGCCTCCAATGAAATGAGTTCATCAAACGGGTACAAACCGCCAAAGAAGCGACAGGGATTAAATTAGTGTGATAACCAATTGATTAATAACAAAAACCATCAATAAACCATCCGCTCTAGATAGTTTTTTCCGGTTGCTTCTGACCGATGGTCGTCTCTTTTTCCGATTCGGCTTAAGCCCTACGATTTCCGCTGCGTCACAACTTTCCAGTTCTGCCACGTGTCTTATCTGCGGTTACCGATCTGGAAGCGAAAGCATGAATGAACCCAAGGCGCTGCTCGTGCTTCACGGCAAGCAAGGACTCAACGAGCAGGTGCGTGCGGCTGTCAAACAATGGCGCGAGCTTGGACACGAACTGGCCGTGCGGGTGACCTGGGAAGCCGGCGACTCGGCTCGGCTGGTGCGCGAAGCGCTCGCTGCGGGTTATCGAACGGTGATCGCCGGTGGAGGCGACGGCACGGTGCGTGAAGTGGCTCAGGCGCTGCTCGACAGCGGTTCCGATGCGAGCATGGGCGTGCTGCCGCTCGGGACCGCCAATGATTTTGCCCAGGCTGCCGAGATTCCAGTCGCGCCCTTCGATGCGCTGACGTTGCTCGACCGTAATCCGGTGTCGATAGATGTCGGCGAGATGAACGGTATCCCTTTCATCAACATGGCGACCGGTGGCTTCGGCTCCAAGGTGACCGCCAGCACCTCGGAAGAGCTGAAAAGGGTGCTGGGCGGCGGCGCCTATCTACTGACCGGCCTATCGCGCTTCAACGAGCTGCACGCTGCGTGGGGGCGCTTCGTTGGGCCCGGCTTTGCCTGGGAAGGCGACTTCCTCGCGCTAGGCATCGGTAACGGGCGTCAGTCCGGCGGAGGGCAACAGCTCTGTCCGCAAGCGTCCATTGATGACGGCTTGCTGGATATTTGTATCGTTCCGGCGCCCGCCGATACGGTGGGTACCCTAGGCACGCTGCTGAGCGGTGGACTGCTGGGGATCGACACCGTTTCGGTAACCGCCCGTGTGCCGTGGCTCGAAGTTGAGGCACCGAAGGAGATAGCCATCAATCTCGACGGCGAGCCTTTCACGGCCGAGCGTATGCGCTTCACGGTCAAGCGTCGGGCGCTGCGTCTGCATCTTCCAGCGGATAGTCCGCTGCTGCGTGAGGAGCCGTTGCTCCGAAACGATAACGAGGCCACCTGATAGCACCGTACTGGCAAGGCACTGACTAACCGTCGGGATGGCGACAAATACAGATAAAGCGCGGAAACTTGCGGCCGATAGCCTCCTAACCCTTATCAAGCAAGGAGCCCGCAATGGCCGGCATTCTCGAGTCAGTCGATCAACGCACCCGTCTGGTGGGGCAGAATCGTCTGGAAATTCTCATGTTTCGGCTTTCCGGCCGCCAGCAATTCGCTATCAACGTGTTCAAGGTGCAGGAGGTCGTACAGCTACCGAAGATGACGCTCATGCCGCATCGCCACGGTTCCGTATGCGGTGTCGTTAACTTGCGCGGACAGACGTTGCCTGTGATCGATCTGTCGCGTGCCATAGGTCTGCGTCCATTGGTACCGGATGAGCGCAGCACCATCATCGTGACCGAGTACAACCGCTCGATTCAGGCGTTTTTGGTCGGCGGCGTGGAGCGCATTCTCAACCTCAACTGGGAAGAAGTATTGCCGCCACCTACCACGGCGGGGCGTCAGCATTACCTGACGGCTATCACCAAGGTTGACGACCGACTGGTCGAAGTCATCGATGTGGAAAAGGTGCTCGCTGAAATTGTCCCCTACAACACCAGCATTTCACCGGAGCGCTTGGCCGATCCGCTGCTCGAACGCGCCAGGGGTCGTGAAGTGCTCTGTGTCGACGATTCGACCGTGGCGCTGGCACAGCTGCGTGAGACGCTGACTCAGCTTGGCATCACCGTACATGCCGCCAGCGACGGCATGAAGGGCTTGAACAAGCTCAAAGCCTGGGCCGATGCCGGGGAAGTGCTCACCGATCGTCTGCTGATGGTGTTTACCGATGCGGAAATGCCGGAAATGGACGGCTACCGGCTCACCACCGAAATCCGTAATGACCCGCGCCTGCGCGGTCTGCATGTGGTACTGCATACCTCGCTTTCAGGCAGCTTCAACCTGGCGATGGTGCAGAAAGTCGGGTGCGACAACTTTCTTTCCAAGTTCCAGCCGGAGAAACTGGTGGACGTTATCCGCGAGCGTCTGTTGCTTGACGAGCCTCGCTGATCCGCTCATCTGATCGAGGCACCAAAATGCATCTTTGCGCGTTGTATCGCTTTCCACTCAAGTCCGGCTCGGCTGAATCGCTTGAAGAGGGAGGCTGCGACGCGCTCGGCCTGATCGGCGATCGGCGCTGGATGGTCGTCGATGCCGCAACCGGGAAATTCCTGACGCAGCGCGTACTGCCGCGGATGGCGTTGCTCAAGGCGCGATGGCAGGGCGAAATGGCGCTGCTCCTGAGCGCCGCCGGCATGGATGATCTACTGGTGGCGGTTCCCGCTTCGGACAGCGCTGTGCGAGGTGTGCTGATCTGGCGCGAAAGCTTACGCGCGCCTGATGCTGGTGACGCCGCTGCGGCATGGCTGACGCGCCTGCTCGGTCGTTCGTGCAGGTTGGTGTATCTGCCCGCCGAGCAAGGCATCCAGATCGACCAAGGTTACGCCCAGCCCGGCGAGCGGACGGCGTTCACCGATGGGTTTCCGTTTCTGCTGATTGGTCAGCGATCACTCGACGACCTTTCGGCCCGTGTGGGGCAGCCCCTCGAAATAACGCGGTTTCGGCCGAATCTGGTCATCGCCGATGCGGCACCTTATGCCGAGGATGGTTGGCGCCGAATCCGCATCGGCGGCATGCAGTTTCGCGTGGTCAAACCTTGCTCACGCTGCATCATTCCCACCATCGATCCGCTCAGCGCCGAGCACAGCCCGACGCGCGAGCCCTTGGCCACATTGCTTGGTTACCGCAAGGGCGAGGGTGGCGTGTTCTTCGGCCAGAACCTGATCGCCGAGGACACGGGTGTGCTGCAGGTGGGCATGTCGGTAGAAGTACTGGAATAGCCCCGTTGCCGCTCCGCTCGCGACGGCGAGTATCTAAAGCATCCTTCACTGACGAAGCGGTGCCAAACCATGGCACCGCCAACGTCACTGACTTTCGAAGTAGCGCTCGTGCCACTCGACCAGCGGCTGCGGTGCGTTGAGCTTCTGGCCGTAAATCACCGAATAGGTGAGTACGTTCTGCACGTACTGGCGAGTTTCATCGAACGGAATGTTTTCCACCCAGACGTCGAACGGCAGGTGTTCTGCATCCCGCAGCCACTGGCGGACCCGGCCGGGGCCGGCGTTATAGGCAGCGGAAGCCAGCACCCGGTTGCCCTTGAACTGGCCATAGATCTGGCTGAGATAGGCCGCTCCCAACTGGATGTTGGTGTTGGGGTTGAGCACCTGCTGGTGCGATGACAGCGGGATATCGAAGCGTCTGGCGGTTTCCTTCGCGGTGGCCGGCATCAGCTGCATCAGCCCCGTGGCACCGACGTGCGAGCGCGCGTCGGCCATGAACGCGCTTTCCTGACGCGTAATGGCGAATACCCAGCTTGGATGAATCTCCCGTGCCTTCGCCGCGTTCACCAGGCTGCTGCGATAGGCCATGGGAAAGCGGATGTCCAGATCGTCCCAGTACTTCGCCTGGCTGATGGTGCGGATGGCTGGGAAATACCACTCCATGTCGTAGGCCAAGCGTGCCTGAGCGACCAGTTCATCGCGGCTGAACAGGCGGCTGACGTGATACCACTCGCGGCGTCCGTTGACGATTTCGCCACGGGCATGGAATTCCATAGCGCGGCGAATCCCCGCCGTATTGCGGACCTTCTGCATCAGCTTCGGATCGAGCGCGAGCGGCTGATGGTTGAGCTTGTAGGGCGCCTGGATGCGGTCGGCCGAGAGGAAACCGTAGAAATCGCGCTCGCTGGCGACCGGCTGATAGAGCGGGATGGCCTGTTTGCCGTTGGGTTGTGCCAGTTCCAAGCTGCGCGCGTTCCAGTAACGCCAGCGGTTGCTGCTGGCAAGTTCTCCAGTGAAGCGCTGGATCAACGTATGGGCATCATCCCAGCGCCCCAGCCGCAACAGCAGCCGGGCCCGCCATTCGCTGACGGTATCGTCACGCAATTCAGGATCGTATTCGGCCATCACCGTCAGTGCACGAGCATCGAAGCGCTTGGCCAGAGTCAGGCCGATCTGGCGTGCAATCGCCACCTTTTCATCTGTCGAAAACGAAAGACGTCTGGCGTAGCTGTCGAGCAGCCCGAGCGCCTTTTCCGGGTCTTTACGCGCCAGCCGACGCAGGCCGATCGAGACGATATCGCCCATGGCCGGGGACGGCGACATGAAGCGATCAGTCTGGCCCAGCATCTGCGGCTTTTGCGAGACCTCGACCAGCAGCTCGCCTTGGCTTTTCATCGTCGGCAGGCTTTTCACCAGAAAGTTGGCCAAACCGTAATTACCACTCTCGACCGCCAGCTTGGTGCGCTGCCAGACCAAATCTTCGCTGAGCTGGCCGGCGGCGCGCCAGCGCTCGAACAGCGCATCGCAAGCGTTGTGTTGCGACTTGCCCACCAGCCAGAGTCGTTCGGCCGTCTCGTAGCCTTGCTTCGTCTGTCCGCTGGACAGCTGGTATTGACCGAAAAGGCAGTCCAGTTCGGCGAAATTCATCGCCGGATCGTAATGCGCAACGAAGGGCCGCCAATCGCCACGGGCCGCCAGCAACCGCAGCCAGCGCAGTTTCATCCAGCTGGCCTGCGGCAGGTCGCCATGCTCTGCGAGAAACTTTTCCACCTCGTCGTTGCTGGCGGTCTTGAGCCGTGCAGTCAGTTCGTCATAGGCCAGGTAAGGCTCGAGCGGATAGTCTCGAAGCGCGCTGGCGTGACGTCGATATGGGCCGCTGTCGCCCTTGGCCAATGCCCGCTTGGCTTCGTCGTAGTACTGACGTTGCTGCTGGAGGCTGGCGGCTTGAGAGGTTTCGACGATTGCAGCAGTAAACAGAAGGCAGAAACAGATACTGGAGAGTCGACCGCGCATGAGACTTCCGAAGACGGGGGCAGGAGAAAACTGGGGCTAGCTTAGCTCGGCCAGTCGGGCAGTTAAACGCGGATTAAGCTCTTGAAACAAACAAAGCAGAAGGTTCCGACGAACGTATGTACGTCCCAGCGAAGCGGCCCTGAATCGCTATTTCCAACGTGACTATAGGTCGCGTTGAGTGTCGGTACAGGCGCTGTGATCGACAAGCGGGCTCGATGCTCGGCGGCATCGGTGTGACAGGCGCCTTCTGCTAGAATGCGCGCCCTGTTTCCCGGAGGTAGTCATGACCCTGCTCAAGTTGACCGATGTGTCCCTCGCCTATGGCAACAATCCATTGCTCGATGGAGTGTCCTGGCAGATTGCGCGGGGTGAGCGGGTTTGCATTATCGGCCGTAACGGGACCGGCAAATCCAGCATGTTGAGCCTGGTCAAGGGCAGCCAGTTGCCGGACGACGGCGAGATCTGGCGCGCGCCGGGTCTGAAGATTGGTGAATTGCCTCAGGAACTTCCGCTCGCTGACGAGCGCACCGTGTTCGATGTGGTGGCCGAAGGGCTATCGGGTGTGGGTCAGCTGCTGGCCGACTATCACCATCTCAGTCAGAACATCCAGAACGAAGCCGATCTGGACAAGCTGATGCACGTTCAGCAGGAACTCGAAGCGAAGGACGGTTGGCGCTTGCAACAGTTGGTCGACAGCACCCTGAGCCGTCTGCAACTGCCGGCCGACAAAACCCTGGCCGAGCTGTCCGGCGGCTGGCGCCGACGCGTTCTGCTGGCTCAGGCGCTGGTGTCCGAGCCCGATCTGCTATTGCTGGATGAGCCGACCAACCACCTGGACATTGGCGCTATCGCCTGGCTGGAAGAAGCCTTGACCGGCTTCAACGGTGCCGTGCTGTTCATTACCCACGACCGTGCGTTCTTGCAGAATCTGGCGACCCGCATCCTGGAGTTGGATCGGGGCCACATGATCGACTGGAACGGCGACTACGCCAGCTTCCTGGTGCACAAGGAGCAGCAACTGGCAGCAGAAGAGACTGCCAACGCGCTGTTCGACAAGAGGCTCGCTCAGGAAGAAGTCTGGATCCGCCAGGGCATCAAGGCGCGTCGCACCCGCAACGAGGGTCGTGTGCGAGCGCTCAAGGCATTACGTGCCGAGCGCAGTGAGCGTCGTGAACATCAGGGCAAGGCCAACATTCAGATCGACGCGGCGGAAAAATCTGGCAAGCAGGTCATCGTCGTCGAACACGCAAGCTTCGCCCATCCGGGCGGCGAGCCACTGATTCATGATTTCTCGATGGTGCTGCAGCGCGGCGACCGCATCGGCCTGCTCGGCGCGAACGGAACTGGCAAGACCACGTTGCTCAAGTTGTTGCTCGGCGATCTGCAACCCACCAGCGGCACGGTCGAAGCTGGAACGCGTCTGGAAGTGGCGTATTTCGACCAGTTGCGTCACCAGCTTGAGTTGGAAAAAACAGTTATCGACAACGTGGCCGAGGGGCGGGACTTCATCACTATCGATGGCCAGAGCCGCCATGTGCTGAGCTATCTCGGAGACTTCCTGTTCAGCCCGCAGCGCGCCCGCACGCCAGTAAAGGCATTGTCCGGCGGAGAGCGGGCACGTCTATTGCTAGCCAAGCTGTTCAGCAAGCCGGCCAACCTTCTGGTACTCGACGAGCCGACCAACGACCTGGACGTCGAAACCCTCGAGCTTCTGGAGGAAGTGCTGCTCGGTTTCCAGGGCACAGTGCTGATGGTCAGTCACGATCGAGCGTTTCTCGACAACGTGGTCACCAGCACGCTGGTATTCGAAGGTAATGGGGGCGTTCGCGAATATGTCGGCGGCTATCAGGACTGGCTGCGTCAGGGCGGCTCGCCCAGGCTGCTCGGTGTGGCCGAGACGAAAGAGGTGAAAGCCGAAGCGCCTCCGAGCAAGCCCGCGGCGGCGCCCGCCGCCGAGCCCGCTCCGGCAAAGAGGAAGCTCAGCTACAAGGTGCAGCGCGAACTGGAGGCACTGCCCGGAAAGATAGACGCAGTCGAGAAAACTATCGCTGCGTTGCAAGCGGAAATTGCGCAGCCAACGTTCTATCAGCAGACTTCAGAGCGTACTGGCGAAACGATAGCCCGCCTTGAGGCGCAGCAGAAGGAGCTCGACGAGTTGCTAGAGCGTTGGGCCGAGCTGGAAGAATGACTGGCAGCGTGACCGCGATGCATATGGCGAGACCTGGACTGCCATTCAAGACATAACGACATCTGTCAGCAACGGACGGAGCATAGATGGCAATTGATTACCGCATCGTCCTCGATGAGGAGCATGAGTTCAGCTACCGGATCGAGCTGGACCGCGCATACGATCACGAGGCAGCGATGCAGGCGCCCAAATGGACGCGCTTGGAGCATCAGCAGTGCAACAACTGCCCGTTGAGCCGGGACAACTACAGCCATTGCCCTGCCGCGGTGGATCTGCATCGCGTCATCGAAGATTTCCAGGGCTTGCCGGCAGTCAAGAAAGCCCAGGTGCGGGTACGCACGCCAGAGCGGGAATACAACAAGCTGGTAGGACTGGAGGAGGGGCTGCGGTCGCTGCTAGGCGTGATCATGGCCACCAGCGCCTGCCCGGTGCTGGGCAAGCTCAAGCCGATGGCACATCAGCATCTGCCGTTCGCCAGCAATCAGGAATTCGTGCTGCGCGCGGTTTCGCTATACCTGGCACGCCAGTATTTCAATCTGCGCGAAGGGCGGCATGCCGACTGGGAGCTGCGTGGTCTGGTGCGGTCATTTCAGCAGCTGCAGCTGGTCAACCAGGCGTTCTGGCAACGCATCCACGACACCTGCCACGGCGATTCGAATCTGAAGGCCTTTCTGACCTTCTTCTCGATGGCGTCCAGCCTGACCTATTCGCTGGAAACCCAGCTGAAAAAGATCAGGCCGATGGTGATGAGCGCTGGCGAGAGTGCCGATCTGGCCTGAGCCGATAACGGCTCAGGCGTCGGTCTCGAAAGGATTAGTCGGTCTTCTTCAACCGTACCGCAAGCACGTCACAAGGTGCTCCATGAAGGATGTCGTTGGCGGTTGAACCGAGCAATAGCGCTAAGCCATGACGACCGTGGCTACCGACCACTACCAGGTCGCAGCCTTGTTCTTTGGCCAGGCGGTGAATTTCCTGGCGGGGCTGACCATAGGCCAGGTGACGTTGTTCTGCGGTCAGGCCGGGATACCGGTCGGCGAAACCGGCCAAGCGGTCCCGGGCTTGATCGAATTGCTGTTGCTGGAGCATCGACAAATCCATCGGAACATCGCCGCCGAACGCCATGGCCATGGGTTCGATGACATGGACGAGCGCCAGTTTCGCACCGCTGGCTGTCGCCAACGCCTGAGCGCGCGCTACGACTGGATGGCATTCTTCGTTCAAGTCAGTGGCGACCAGAATATGCTGGTAGGTCATGATGGCTCTCCTGCTGTGTCCATGTGACAAGTATGGCTGCTTGGCACGCTATTGAATGGCCTAGGGCATTTTTTGTTTTGCAGCGTTTATACGGCGTTGCATGCATGATGACCAGCGTGTCATTGCATCGCTTGATGCCAGCCGATGGGCTTTCGGCTGTTATCATGCGCGGCGTCAAGCGCTGGTGCGCGCACATGGTCTACACAAGAGATCTTCATGTTTCTATTCGCCAACGAATATTTGCTCGCCTGGGCAGCCTATGGGATTGCTGCGCTTGGATGCCTGCTGGTGTGGTTCCGTATCACGCGCTCCATGTGGCGCTGGCTGCGTGAGCCGCTGAGATTGATCGTCGCTGTGTTATTGCTGACACCGACCATCGTCGATCCCGCCAGAGAGCTGTTCGCACCGGCCGTCGCCATTACCGCTATGGATCTTTTATTCAAAGTGGGGACCAACGCCTGGCGTGCCGTCGCCGATCTGGCGCTCTACGGGCTGATTGCATTTGTGTTGTATGCGGTGTTCGTCGCCGTGCGCTGGCCGATCGAGCGTCGCTTGCGACTGCGCCGTTCCGAGTCGGCAGCCGAGGAGGAGGATCCTCGCACCCTGCGCGAGCGCCTCGAGGACGATGAGGATTACCGGCCCGCGAACCGTTACCAGTCACGGACCGAGCCCAGACTCTGAGCTGGTCCCTAGCCGTACCAGACGCAGCAGGACCTCTCGGGAGATAGCCCCATGTGTGAACTGCTCGGCATGAGCGCCAACGTACCGACCGACATCCATTTCAGCTTTACCGGGCTGATGCAGCGCGGCGGCCGTACCGGGCCGCATAAGGACGGTTGGGGCATCGCATTCTATGAAGGCCGCGGTTTGCGCCTGTTTCAGGACCCGGTGGCCAGCTGCGAGTCGGAAGTGGCGAAGATGCTTCAGCACTACCTGATCAAAAGCGAGGTAGTGATCGGCCATATCCGCCACGCCAATGTCGGCAAGGTGGCGCTGGTCAATACCCACCCCTTTGTCCGCGAACTCTGGGGACAACATTGGTGCTTCGCTCATAACGGCCAACTTGCCGATTTCAATCCGGAACGTGGTTTCTACCAGCCGGTCGGTGATACCGATAGCGAAGCGGCGTTCTGCGACCTGCTCAACCGAATACGCACCGATTTTTCCGAGCGCGTCGCGGCTGAAGATTTGCTGCCTCGCCTGCTCGAAGCCTGCGCCGATTATCGTGCCAAGGGCGTATTCAATTGCCTGCTCAGCAACGGGGAATGGTTATTCAGCTTCTGTACGACCAAACTGGCGCAAATCACCCGTCGCGCGCCGTTCGGCCCGGCACAGTTGAAAGATGCTGACCTGACCGTGGATTTCACCGCCGAGACCACGCCAGACGACGTGGTCACTGTGCTGGCAACTGAGCCGCTGACCGATAACGAGCTATGGGATGTCCACCAGCCAGGGGAGTGGACACTCTGGCGGCTGGGCGAATGCGTCGCGCGGGGACGGGTGGAGTCATGCTGAGAAGTTATCTGCGGCTCACCCTGTTCGCCTTGGGCCTGCTTGTGGGCATTCAGGTGCCGGGTTTCATCCAGGCATACGGGAATCACGTCGAGGCTCGTCGACTCGAGGCCCAGCAGGGCCTGCAAGGTTTTAAGGAAACGGCGGGGCGCTTTTTCGAAGGCAACTTGAACGCGCTGGTCGAGCACTATCGCGCCAGCGAAGATCCGGTCATCCAGAGCGATGCACGCAGCGTCGCTACGTTGGTAGGGCGTGCTCAGTTACTCGATCGCGAGTGGCGAATCATGCAAGGACCCTGGTATGCACGGGCCTGGCACGTGTTGATAGGTGCTGATCAGGATCTGAGGCGCCAGGTCTGGAGCAGTTACCGCTTCCAGGTTTTGCTGGCGCCTGAGGCAATCGCGTGGGGCATTTGTTGTGCGTTGTTGCTGGCGTGGCTTGCCGAAAGCGTTTTTGTGTTGCTGCGCCGGCTGCTGTTTCCGCAGCGACGCTCAGGAACAAGGCGTCGCGCCTCCCGCTCGGGACGTCCAGGCGGTACTGCATAGCCCTGGCCTGCGTCCCAGCGGTGATCCCTCGGCTTATTTAGAGAGAAACTTCATTCCTTCTTCCAGTCCGCTCAACGTCAGCGGATACATCCGGTCTTCGACCAGGTCTCGGATGATGCCGGTGGAGGATGTATAACCCCAGGTGTCCTTTGGATAGGGGTTGATCCAGATGAGCTTCTTGTACTTTTCCATGAAGCGCTGCATCCAGACGTAGCCGGCTTCCTCGTTCCAATGCTCGACGCTGCCGCCTGGCTGGGTGACTTCATAGGGAGCCATGGCGGCGTCGCCGACGAACACGACTTTGTAATCGGCACCGTATTTGTGCAGCAGATCGAGGGTCGAGGTGCGCTCGGAGGTGCGGCGGAAGTTGTTCTTCCAGACCGATTCGTAGATGAAGTTGTGAAAATAGAAATACTCAAGATGCTTGAACTCGGTTTTGCAGGCCGAGAACAGTTCTTCGCAGACCTTCACGTGGGCATCCATCGAGCCGCCGATGTCGAACAGGATCAGCAGTTTCACCGCGTTGCGTCGCTCAGGGCGCATCTGGATATTCAGCAAGCCGCCATCGCGGGCGGTGTGATCGATAGTGCCGTCCAGATCCAGCTCGTCCTGCGCGCCCTGACGGGCGAACTTGCGCAGACGGCGTAGAGCGACCTTGATGTTGCGTGTACCCAGCTCGACCTGATCGTCGAGGTTTTTGTACTCGCGCTGGTCCCAGACTTTTACCGCTTTGCCTTGGCGCTTGCCAGCATCACCGATGCGAATGCCCTCGGGGTTGTAGCCACCCGAACCAAAGGGGCTGGTGCCACCGGTGCCAATCCACTTGTTGCCGCCGGAGTGTTTTTCCTTCTGCTCCTCCAGGCGCTTCTTGAATTCCTCGATCAGCTTGTCCAGCCCGCCGAGCGATTCGATCTTGGCGCGCTCCTCGTCACTCAACGACCGCTCGAACTCCTTGCGCAGCCATTCCTCGGGAATCAGCGCTTCGATGTGCCGATCAAGATTTTCCAGCCCATTGAAGTACGCACCGAAGGCACGGTCGAACTTGTCGAAGTGGCGCTCATCCTTGACCAGAATGGCCCTCGACAAATAGTAGAACTCGTCCATGTCGGCAAAATTCACGTTGTGTTTCAACGCGTTGATCAAATCGAGCAGCTCACGTACCGATACCGGCACCTTTGCTGCACGCATTTCATTGAACAGGCCAAGCAGCATGGCAATCCTCGGGAAGTGCCGTCGTGGCGGCACCTTTGCGTTGTGATGGATCAGCGCTCTTCGTCGTGTTCCGCGAGTCCGTCACGGATCGCGTACCAGTCAGCCTTGGAGCCGACGTAGATATGTTCCTGCGGCGGAACCGGCAGCGGTGAATCGAGCGTGCCGGCCGCGACGCCGAGCTCGTGCTCGCGATTGTCGACGAATTGCAGGTTGGAGCCGCAGCGTATGCAGAACGTCCGCGTCACATGCTCGGAAGAGTGGTAAACGCCCAACTGGTCCTTGCCGGACATGAAGTGAAAGGCTTCCAGCGGTACGCTCGCGTAGGTCGCGAATGCAGCGCCGTGTGCCTTGCGACACATCTTGCAGTGGCAGTGGGTCAGCTCGTTGATCGGTGCGTCGATGCGGTACCGCACGACGCCGCAGAGGCAACTACCGGTATGCGTTTGCATGGCTCTTCTCCAGTAATGTGACGCGGCGGCTCCGCCTGGAGCCGTCGCCGTTCAGCGACTGGCGCGACGACTCATGAACGCCAGACGTTCAAGCAATTGCACGTCCTGTTCGTTTTTCACCAGGGCGCCCGCCAGCGGCGGAATCGCGCGGGTCGGATCGCGTTCGCGCAGCACGGCTTCGCCAATGTTGTCGGCCATCAGCAACTTCAGCCAGTCGACCAGTTCGCTGGTGGACGGCTTCTTCTTCAAGCCCGGCACCTTGCGGACATCGAAGAACACATCGAGGGCTTCGGCCACCAAGTCCTTCTTAATGTTCGGGTAGTGCACGTCGACGATCTTCTGCAGAGTTTCCCGATCCGGGAATGCGATGTAGTGGAAGAAGCAGCGACGCAGGAAGGCGTCCGGCAGTTCTTTCTCGTTGTTCGAGGTGATGATGATGATCGGCCGCTGCTTGGCCTTGATGGTTTCGTTGGTCTCGTAGACGTAGAACTCCATCTTGTCGAGTTCTTGGAGCAGGTCGTTGGGGAATTCGATATCGGCTTTGTCGATCTCGTCGATCAACAGGATCACGCGCTGCTCGGACTCGAAGGCTTCCCACAACTTGCCCCTCTTGATGTAGTTGCGCACATCGTGCACCCGGTCGGAGTCCAGCTGCGAATCGCGCAGGCGGCTCACCGCATCGTATTCGTACAGTCCCTGATGCGCCTTGGTGGTGGACTTGATGTGCCAGGTGATCAGTTTCGCGCCGAAGGATTCGGCCAATTGCTCTGCGAGCATGGTTTTACCGGTGCCCGGCTCGCCCTTGACCAGAAGAGGGCGCTCCAGCGTGATAGCGGCATTGACGGCAAGTTTCAGGTCGTCGGTGGCGACGTAGGACTGGGTGCCTTCAAACTTCATCGGGATTTCCTTGATCAGGCCTGGCACGCAGGCACTTCATGTTTGATTAGACGGCGGACTATAAGTGATGGACGCTTCACTGTGAACGCAAGTGGATCATTCAGTCACTGAATGGGCACGGCTTCGTCTACTGTTCGGTTTTTACTCGTCCTCTTCGCTGAGTGAGCGTTCGAAGCGAGCCGAGAAGGCTTCGACAAAGGCGTTGCGCAGGATCGCGACAAACGCCTGAAACGGGCTTACGTCGGTGTTCTTGGTGCTACCGGACAGCTCGACTCGCGTCGCAAATTGCTCCTTGCGCTGGTTCTGCAGTACTTCCTCACCGCCACCGACCACGGCTTCCCAGATGCCGCGGAAGAAGCCCTTGTCTTCGTTCTCCACGTCCTGCTCGAAGTCGAAGACTTCAACATTGTGCAGCAGCGGCTTGATGTAGCCGTCCAGCTGACCGTCGTTGGCCTCGATCTCCATGACTAGATCCCCGGTGCCGGCGGCGAAATCGAAATTTCCGTAGGCGTTGCTGAAATCATTCAGCTTGGTTAACTCCAGGCCAGTCATCCGCAGGTCGATGTCGAAATCTTCGAAGTCGGTATAGGGATCGAAATGCGCGGTAGCTTCCATCGGGGCCTGATTGAACAGCTTGGCCGCGCCTTCGAACGTGGCGACGCGTCCTTGCTCGCGGTCGCCCGTATTGGTCAGGTTGTACAGGCTCGCATTGATCGCGTTGGCATAAACATGCACCTGCGGATCGGCCTCGAAATTCCGAAACGATAGCTGACCGTCCACGACGCGTAGCTCGTTCAGTGTGAACGGCATCAGCGCTTCGAGCTGGTCACGCCAATCGACGCCTTCACCGGTTTGCGAGTCATCAGCGGCTTCGCCGTCGACGAAGTTCAGTTGCGGTTGCTCCAACACCACCTCGCCGACCAGGGCTCGGTCTTTCCAGAGCGCACGCCAGCTCACCCCTATATCGATCGAGTCTGCGGTGAACAGCGGCGCCTGAACCTGCTCGTTCTTCTTTTCGATGAGGAGCCCGTCGGCACGATAAGCGCCACGCCACCAGGCCAGATCGACATCCTCTATATGCCCCTGGTACTCGCCCAAATCAGCCAGCTTGCCGTTCAGATAATTGAGCACTAGGTGAGGCAACGCGAGGTGAACGACCAGCAATAGCAGAACGAGCGACAGGAGTATCCACACAGGAAAGCGGTAGCGTTTTTTCATGACAGGCCTGATTCGGTCGGGTTCATCATGGAACTGCTTATTAGAGTTTGTTGGCGTTTCGTCGCGAGCCGCGTTGCTGCGCCAAATGTCGCCAGGCAAGGCAGCGCCCGCTCCCGGCGGGCTTGCTGCATTCATCACATCCATGTGGATCGCGCGGGACGCAGGTATTGGTGCTCCCTTGCGAAGTCCCGCAACGCCGCATGGCGACCTTTACCGCGCAACCCTTCGGGCAGAGCCTGTTTGCGCGATGCGGCGTTTCTCGTCGCTCTTTTTGGAACGACCAAACTTCGCTCCTCGTGCCTTGCCTTGCACAAAAACAGGCTCCGGCGCGGCTGCGAACGAAACGTCAACAGACTCTAGTGGGTGGACCTTTGCATGTATCGCTGAGTTCGGCTGGACGAGCCATGAGACTGAGCTTAGGCTCATGAGTCTGGTTTTTCACTCGCAGGAACACTGTCATGAGCCGCATCTTTGCTGACAACGCGCAGACTATCGGAAATACCCCATTGGTCATGGTCAACCGCCTGGGCCCCAAGGGCGTCACCATCATGGCCAAGCTCGAAGGCCGTAACCCCGCTCATTCGGTCAAATGCCGGATCGGCGCTGCCATGATCTGGGATGCCGAGAAAACGGGTCGCCTCAAATCAGGCATGACGATCGTCGAACCGACTTCCGGTAACACCGGCATTGGCCTGGCATTCGTCGCGGCGGCGCGTGGCTACAAGTTGGTTCTGACCATGCCGGCATCGATGAGCCTGGAGCGTCGCAAGGTACTGAAGGCGCTCGGTGCGGAGCTGGTGCTCACCGAACCGGCGAAGGGCATGAAGGGGGCCATCGAGAAGGCCATGGAGATCGCCGCATCGAATCCCGAGCAATACTTCCTGCCACAGCAATTCGAGAACCCATCGAATCCGGAAATCCATGAAAAGACAACTGGTCCGGAAATCTGGAATGACACCGAAGGCAACATCGACGTTCTGGTTTCCGGCGTCGGAACCGGCGGCACCATCACAGGGGTTTCGCGCTACATCAAGAACACCAAGGGCAAGAAGATCCTCAGCGTGGCGGTCGAGCCTATCAGCTCGCCGGTGATTAGCCAGACGCTCGCTGGCGAGGAGGTCAAACCCAGCCCGCACAAGATTCAGGGCATCGGTGCTGGCTTCGTGCCGAAAAATCTCGACCTATCGGTTGTCGATCATGTCGAGCAGGTCGGCGACGACGAGGCCAAGGCAATGGCGCTGCGTTTGATGCGTGAAGAGGGCATCCTCTGCGGCATATCCTGCGGCGCGGCGATGGCTGCGGCGGTGCGTCTGGCCGAGAAGCCGGAAATGCAGGGCAAGAATATCGTTGTCATCATGCCGGACTCCGGTGAGCGCTACCTGTCCACCATGTTGTTCGCCGATATATTCGGTGAGCAGGAACTGCAACAGTGAATTTCGCTGCGCCGGCCTGTCTTGGCGGATTTGGCGCAGCGCAGCTATAGTCTTTTTTCCTCGTTTCGAGATCGGTATGAACAACGTAGCCTGCGGCACCAGCGCTTATTGTGGAAGCCCGTTCCTTACGGGCGGTTCTGCAGTGCCTACGTTCATGCCGATCATCCTGTCCTGCCTACCTGCGAGCCCGCCACCGGGCTTGCCACTGGCTCCGCCACCGCCACCTTCCGCGCTGGCCTGAGCTACGCCGGTTCGCCGGCATCCCCGTCACTGCGTTTGCCATTCGCTGGCGCAGTCTCGTATTGCCTTTCCCAAAGGTGGCAGGATGATTTCGTTATCACCCAACAACCTGGTCGCGTATGCGACTACGGTACTTTTCGTGCTGTTCTGGAGCAGCGGTGCAATCGTTTCAAAATGGGGCTTGGCGTACGCATCGCCTTTTGCCTTTCTGCTGGTTCGTTTCGTGATCGCATTCGTTGCATTGGTGGTCGTGATGCGGCTGGCTTCGCTATCGTTGCCTGAGAGTAAAAGGGCGCGCTGGTTTGCGTTAGCGACTGGCGTAGTGCTGCTGGGCTCTTATCAGATCTTCTATTTGCTGGCGCTGGATCTGCAGGTGACGCCGGGCGTCATGGCGACATTGCTAGGTGTGCAGCCGATCCTCACGGCGGTGTTGCTAGAGCGCAAGGGGTTACGGCCGATGCGATTGCTCGGTTTGTTGCTCGGGCTGGTCGGTCTTGTACTGGTGGTTTATCACAGCCTCGGCGTGGGTGGGCTGTCTTGGACGGGCGTAGCTTGCGCTCTGCTGGCGCTGTTGAGCATCACGCTGGGCTCGATGATGCAAAAGCGCGCATACGGCGATCCGCTTCGCGCCATGCCCTTGCAATACTTCGCCGGGCTACTGCTCTGTTCGCTGTTCGTGCCTTTTCAGCCTTTCGAGATCACACCGGCGCTGGGTTTCTGGATACCGGTGTTGTGGATGGGGCTGCTGATATCCGTGGCGGCGACTTTGCTGCTGTATCGATTGATCGCACGCGGGAACTTAGTCAACGTGACCAGCTTGTTCTATCTGGTGCCGGCCGTTACCGCGCTGATGGATTATCTAGTGTTCGATAACGTACTGCCGATGCTCAGCCTTATCGGCATGCTGTTGATCGTGCTCGGGCTCGTTATGGTGTTTCGGCGTTCGTCCGATTAGCGTTAGCCGCGCTGGGTTTCTGGCGCCGCCACGGTTGTGGTTGGCGCCTGTTTCAGCACTAGCCAGAGCGCTACCGCAATCAGCGCACCACCATAGAGGTAAGCCCAGGACAGCGGTTCGTTGAGCAGTAGGGTACCCCAGAGTACGCCAAAGGGCGGAATGATGAAGGTCACCGTCAGCGTGCGGACCGGGCCAATGTCAGCTAGCAGCCGGAAATAAAGAATATAGGCGAAGGCGGTGCAGACGACGCCGAGCCCGATCAGGCTGAGCCAGACCGTGCCGCCGCCCCAGGATACCGGCGGAGCCATCAGCAGCGAGATCAGGAACAGCGGCAAAAGACATAGTGCCGCGCCCATCTGACTACCAAAGGCCACCAGCTCGCTGTTCAATCCGCCGTGCTGATTGATCCAGCGGCGTGTCAGGAAACCGCCGAAACCGTAGCAGGCGGTTGCACCCAGACATGCAAGCGCGCCGATCAGCAGATTCGCGTCGAACGCCACGGGGCCGGTACGCGTCAATAGCGCTACGCCGCTGAGACCGCAGAGCACGCCGATCACCTTCGTCGTTGTCAGCTCTTCGGCGAAAAACAAGGCGCCGATGATCACGCCCATCATCGGTGTGGTGGCATTGAATATAGCTGAGTAGCCAGTCGGCAGAAGCTGCGCGGCCAGCGCATAGAATGCGAAAGGAATCCCCGAATTGATCATCCCCAGAACTAGGCACAGTTTCAGTTTGCCGCGAAAGTCCCAGCGAATCCGCATCATCGCCAGTATTCCCAGCAAGCCGATACAGGCGAACAGCACGCGGAAAAACGCGGTGGGAAAGGTTCCGAGTTCCGGCGCGATGATGCGCATGAACAGGAAGCTGGCACCCCAGATTGCAGCGAGACTGAGCAGACGCAGAAAATCTAAGGGGCGCATGGAGAATGGCTCCGGTGATGGGACGTCAAAGTGTTAGTGAGACTTGCTGATCTCGCAAGTCGAAACACGCTTTCAAACTTTTCCGATCTCGTTGCAGCGCTTTCATTGCTATCGGCCACTGGCTAAGCTCGGCTTTTGTCGCTGCCGGATAACCGACATGGTGCGAACATCGCCTGACGCCGAGATTGCTAGGCAGATTCTGCTGGGCTTCGATGATTACCGTGAGCACTTCCGATTGATCACGACCGGCGCTCGGGCTCGCTTCGAGCAGGCCCAATGGCAGGACGCTCAGCGTGCCTCGGCGGCACGCATCGCTCTTTACGAGCAGAAGGTCGGCGAAACCGCGAAGGACTTACGGTCTAGGTTCGCCGAAGGCGTACTGCTTGATGTGCAGCGATGGCCCCAGGTCAAGAGCGCGTACATCGAATTGATTGACCCGCGCTTCGACGATGAGTTGTCCGAAACCTGGTACAACTCGATCTTCTGCATGCTGTTCAGCCACGATTGCATCAGCGACAACACCATGTTCATCCATTCGACCCGGCCGACAAATCGGGCCCAGGAGCGGATGGCCCAGACTCGTCGCTATCGCCCGGCCGGCGATCTACATGGAGTGTTGGCGCAGATCCTCAACGATTTTGCTTTCGCTGTGCCCTATGACGATCTCGATGGCGATCTGCGACGGCTCGAGGCACAACTGCAAGAGTCGTTGCCGGACTGGGTATGCAAGGATCCCGATCTTGCAGTTGAAGTCTTTTCCTCGGCGCTGTATCGCAACAAGGGTGCCTACTTGGTCGGACGGGTTTTCACGCGCGACGAGCAATGGCCGCTGGTCATCCCGCTGCTGCATCCCGAGGGGGCCGGCATAGTCGCAGATGCGCTGATCACCGACGAGGCGGAAGTCTCGATCATCTTTTCATTCACGCGCTCGTATTTCATGGTCGAGGTGCCGATTCCGGCGGAGTTCATCGGTTTTCTCAAACGCATCATGCCGGGCAAGCACATCGCGGAACTCTATACGTCGATCGGCTTTTACAAGCACGGGAAGTCGGAGTTCTATCGTGCGCTGATCAACCATCTGGCCGTTACGGACGACCGTTTCATCATGGCGCCTGGGGTGCGCGGCATGGTGATGAGCGTATTCACGCTGCCGGGTTTCAATACCGTATTCAAGATCATCAAGGATCGGTTTTCGCACACGAAGAATGTCAGCCGCGCCACGGTCATTGAAAAGTATCGGCTGGTGAAAAATGTCGACCGGGTAGGGCGTATGGCGGATACACAAGAGTTCGCCGACTTTCGTTTTCCAAAATCGAAATTCGACCCGGAATGCCTGGCAGAGCTACTGGAAGTCGCACCTTCCACGGTCGAGGTCCAAGGCGATACCGTGCTGGTGCGTCACTGCTGGACGGAGCGGCGAATGACGCCCCTGAACATATACGTCGACAGCGCCAGCGAGCAGCAGGTGCAGGAGGCGCTGGAAGACTACGGACTGGCCATCAAGCAACTCGCTGCAGCCAACATATTCCCAGGTGACATGTTGCTGAAGAACTTTGGCGTGACCCGTCATGGTCGGGTGGTGTTCTACGACTATGACGAGATCTGCTTTCTCACCGAGGTGAATTTTCGCTATATCCCCGAGCCCCGCTATCCAGAAGATGAAATGGCATCCGAGCCTTGGTATTCGGTGGGGCCGAACGATGTGTTTCCCGAGGAGTTTCCGCGTTTTCTCTTCGCTGATATTAAGCAGCGTCGATTGTTCGCCAAATTGCATGGCGAGCTGTATGACGCCGATTATTGGAAGGGTTTGCAGTGCGCGATAAGCGACGGCAAGGTTATTGATGTTTTTCCATACAGACGCAAGGAACGAACTGTTCAGTAAGAGCCGCGAGGTGAACGCTTGCAGACGCGGCAGGTCGCATTTATAGAGCCGGACGAAAGCACCGCGGCGGAATGATCTGCAACATCTGTCGCAGGCGGCGGTGCACTTCATGGGTTATGCTGACAACGAAGCCCCACGGCTCCACCAAGACCCGTAACGAAGCAGGAGGGTTCGACCATGAAAGCATGGCTCAATCGTGTGTGCTGGAATCTGGCAGTGGCGCTTGGCTTCATTGAGCCGCCTCGCCTGCAACCGATACCGGTTCGCTCCCAGCGGTGCACGTCAAAGGCGCCAAAGCGCTGATTCAATTTTGCACGGGTTGCCCTTCAGCGCCCGGGCATGACTGGACCTCCCCGTTCTACGGCCCGCTGGTAAGCGGGGCGGTCATGTATCCTTTTTAGAAAAGCGCTCAGCATCGGGTAACTGGCATCCAGCCCGGCGCGAGCTCGCGCGGCTTCCAAAGGAAAGCTCATCTGGATATCCGCGACACTGAATTCCTCTCCCGCGAACCATGGGCTTTTGCTTAGCTCGCTTTCCATATAGTCCAGATGAAGCTTCAACTGCGGGCCGATGAATGCTTTATGGGCACCTTTAGCAATGGCTCGTGCCACCGGGAGGATGAAAAACGGCATAGGCCCAGTGGAGATTCGATCGAACACAAGCTTGAGTAGTAGCGGCGGCATCGCCGAGCCTTCGGCGTAGTGCATCCAGTAGCGAAAACGACGGTAATCTGGCGAATCCGCTGCTGGAACCAGGCGACCTTCGCCGTATCGATCGATCAGGTATTCCAGAATTGCGGCCGACTCGGCCAGTGTCAGCTCGCCATCGGTAATGACTGGCGACTTGCCGAGCGGGTGCACCTGCTTCAGCTCAGCCGGGGCCAGCATCGTCTGTGGGTTTCGAGCATAGCGCTTGATTTCGTAAGGAAGCGGGAGCTCTTCCAGAAGCCAGAGCACGCGTTGCGAGCGGGAATTGTCCAAGTGGTGCAATGTGAGCATCTGCGCTGCCTCGTCCGGTCCAGTGACGGCGACTAGCTTAGTCCACCTTTACACCTCCATACGATATGGCAGACTTCCCGCCCCTGAAGGAGAAGCCATGCCTCGTCCGCGCTGTCCGCGTTGCCAACGTCCATTGAAGCAATGCCTTTGCGCCCTGATCCCCTCGCTCGTCAGCGAGACCGAGGTGCTGATCCTGCAGCACCCCAGCGAAACCGGACATGCCTTGAATACGGCACGCCTCGCGGCGTTGGGGCTGACGAGCGCCGAACTGCGAGTGGGGGAGCGGTTCGACGATCTGCCAGTGAGCGATAGTCGCGAAAGCTATCTGCTGTTCCCGGGGGACGACGCCGTGTCGCTCGCACAACTGGCTGCTGAGGATCGCCCGTTGCGGCTCGTCGTTCCGGATGGCACCTGGCGCAAGGCCCGCAAATTGCTACATCTCAACCCAGCGCTCGCCAGCCTGCCACGCGTAGCGCTTCCCGAGGGGCTGACGTCACGTTATCGACTACGCAAGGCTCCGATGCCTGGTGCTTTGTCCACGCTAGAAGCAATCGTGGTCGCCTTGAATGCTCTGGAAGGCGCAGGGCGGTTCGATGCGTTGCTGAGGCCGTTCGAGGCGCTGATCGAAACTCAGATCGATGCTATGGGCGCAGAAGTTTTTCAGCGCAATCATGGCTGTCACCGTTGAGGCGGCCAATAAAGGCGTGGCGCCTTAGCGCGGCGGACGAGTTTTCAGTTGAAGGATGTAAAGCGTTACCAGGGTCGCACTGATCAGCATGCCGATCCGAGCCCAGAACAGCGGTACCAGCCAACAGGACACGCCGATGCTGAGCCACATGGTGGTGATCGCATAGACCTTGCCCTTGAGCGGGATGCCGTTGCCTTCCAGATAATCCCGAAACCACGGGCCGAGCCTTGGATGCATCACCAGCCAAACGTAGAAACGCTGCGAGCTGCGTACGAAGCAGGCAGCGGCGAGTAGCAGGAAAGGAGTAGTAGGCAGAACCGGCAGGAAGATACCGATGACGCCCAGACCAACGCATATCCAGCCCACCACCAGCAACGCGTAGCGCGCTACCGGGTTGCGATACGTCGGGATATCGCGGTGGGCCAAGAGGCTATCCGCGTGTCAATGCCGGCGCGGCTTGAGTAGCGCCGGCTTTTCTTCGGGGGCGTGGCAGATCAGATACAGCGCAGTAAGGATTTCGGGAATCTGAGCGGCCATCTCGTCGACCAGATCGCGGTCTGCGGCGATATCGCTGAACTCGGGCTGCTCATCGAAAAGGCCGGAGCCAACCATGATCGGCAGGAGCAGCTCGCTGACTTCTTCCTCTGACTCTTCGAACCATACCGACTCGCGCATGAACACGCCTTCCATGAAGCCGATGCACCAGCCGCGCAGGTCGGACTCGTCCGGCTCGTCGCCCAGGTCCAGCTCGCAAGGCAGATCCATGTCTTCATCGCTAGCCAGTTGCCGGGCGATATGCGCCTTGAGCTGAATTAGCGTCGCTTCGATGGCGTCGCGCTCGGTGTCGTCGGCGTACTTGGGCGGTTCGGAGAACAGCGCGTCGATCCATTCACGCTCCGGCACCTGCTCCGAGCAGATGCACAGGGCGGTCAGGTAGCCGTGCGCGGCGATGTAATCCAGTGCCTCTTCGTGCAGATCATCTGCATCCAGAAACACTTGCAGGCGGGCGAGTTGCTCGGCGAATGACATCGATGACTACCTTGGAAAGAGAACAGCGGTGATTCTAGACGAGCCGTGGGCCTCCGGCTACCGCGCGCTGTTCGCTGCGGTGCTGCGTCAGCTTTGCCCATCGTCTTCGAGAGATATGAAAACCACGTTGGAGTTCCGCTAACCGTATTGCCGTCCGACTATCGCGTCGTGGTGGTGTTCGGCCTGAAGGCTGCGTCCGTGTCGCGTATACTCGCGCGTCTTGTTTCGGAGACCGGCATGCTCGATCAGGCACAGCGCATTCTCAAAGATGTTTTCGGCTACGACGCGTTTCGTGGTAACCAGGGTGCGATCATCCAGCGTGTGTCCAGCGGCGAGGATGCGCTGGTGCTGATGCCGACCGGTGGTGGCAAGTCGCTCTGCTATCAGGTCCCGGCGCTGCTTCGTGACGGCCTGGCGGTGGTGGTGTCGCCGCTGATTGCCTTGATGGATGATCAAGTCGCTACGCTCGAGGAACTGGGTGTCGCGGCCGTGGCGCTCAACTCCACCCAAAGTCCCGAGCAGCAACGGGACATCGCCGAGCGCCTGCGACGCAACGAAATCAAGATGCTCTACCTTGCCCCCGAGCGGCTGGTGCAGCCACGCATGCTGGCGTTTCTGCAGCGCTTGCAGATTGGCTTGTTTGCCATCGACGAGGCCCATTGCGTCTCGCAGTGGGGCCATGATTTCCGTCCCGAATATCTACAACTTGGCCAACTCGCCGAGTTTTTCCCCAGCGTCCCACGGATTGCGCTGACCGCCACGGCGGACAAGCGTACGCGTGAGGAAATCGTTCAGCGGCTGCATCTGGAGAATGCCGAGCGCTTCCTCTCCAGTTTCGATCGCCCGAATATCTTCTATCGCATCGTGCCCAAGGAGCAGCCACGCAAGCAATTGATGGCTTTCCTGGCCGAGCGCCGCGGCGATGCCGGCATCATTTACTGCATGTCCCGCAAGAAGGTTGACGATACTGCCGCCTTCCTTACCGAACAGGGCTTCCCCGCATTGCCCTACCACGCGGGGCTACCGAATGATCTGCGGGCCTTCCATCAGAAGCGCTTCCTCAACGAGGAAGGTTTGATCATGGTCGCGACCATCGCCTTTGGCATGGGCATCGACAAACCTAACGTGCGTTTCGTCGCGCATCTGGACTTACCGAAGTCTCTGGAAGCCTACTACCAGGAAACGGGCCGCGCAGGTCGTGATGGTTTGCCCGCCGATGCCTGGATGGCGTACGGCTTGCAAGACGTCATCTTCCTCAAGCAGATGCTCAACAACTCCGAAGGCGACGAGCGCCACAAGCGCATCGAGCAACACAAGCTCGACGCCATGCTCTCGCTGTGCGAGGAGACCCGCTGCCGCCGTCAGGTCCTGCTGGCGTATTTCGATGAGCAAATGCCCGAGCCCTGTGGGCATTGCGACAACTGCATGGATGGCGTGCAGACTTGGAATGCTACCGAACCTGCACGCCAGGCGTTGTCGGCCATTTATCGCAGCGGTCAGCGTTACGGTGTTGGGCACCTGGTCGACATTCTGCTGGGGCGCGATAACGAAAAAGTTCGCAGCCTCGGTCATCAACAGCTATCGGTGTTTGGCGTTGGCAAGGCGTTATCGGAAGGCGAATGGCGCTCGCTGTTCCGCCAGTTGGTCGCGCGAGGGCTGGCCGACGTCGATCTGGACGGTTTTGGCGGGCTGCGGCTCAGTGATAGCTGTCGCGCCCTGTTGCGCGGGGAGGTGACGCTGGAGCTGCGACGCGAGCTGGCTGTCAAGGCATCGAAGCCCTCCGCCAGCGCGGCGAGTCAGCTGGTGCGCAGCGAAGAGCGGGAAAACTGGGAGGCGTTGCGCGCCTTGCGCCGCAAGCTGGCCGAGGAACATGGCGTGCCCCCTTATGTGATATTTCCGGACGCGACGCTGCTGGAAATGCTCCGTAGCCAGCCTGCGTCTCTAGCGGATATGGCGCGTATCAGCGGTGTCGGCGCGCGCAAGCTCGAACGTTATGGCCAGGCGTTTCTGGAGGTCCTGCAAGGCACGGCGAATACCGTCAGGTCAGCCGCCGATATCCGTCATGAGCTCATCACGCTGGCCCGAGCCGGCATGACGCCGGCACAGATCGCGCGACAACTCGAATGCAGTGAAAAGAACGTTTACGCCATGTTGTCCGAAGCGATAGGCCAGCAACAGCTCAGTCTGGAACAGGCGCTGGATATTCCGGAGGACTTGTTAGGCGAGATCCAAGAAGCTTTTCTCGATGGTGAAGGCGAGTTGCCTCCCGTTGCCGCCGTGGCCGAGCACTTTGCAGGGCGGGTGCCGGAAGCCGTGCTGTTCTGTGTCCGGGCTTCACTGCAGGCTGAATTCGAGCTTTGATCGCGTCTGGAGCGCGCCTGTAACCGCTATTGTCCTGCGGTCTCGGCAGGGGGGCTGTAATGCAGCGTTACGTTCTTGCACCGATGGTAGCCTTGCCAGCATTCCGATGCTGTGGTTAGCTCGCTAATAATTAGTTTTTGCAGGAATGCGCTCCATGTACCCTGACCAACACCGCTTCGCCATGCAGCTGGCGCAACTTTCGCGTGGCTGGCGCGCCGAGCTGGATCGGCGTTTAGCGGATCTTGGCCTGTCTCAGGCCCGATGGCTGGTTTTGTTGCATTTGGCCCGGTTTGATCATGACCCTACCCAGCGCGAGCTCGCGCAGAGCGTTGCGGTCGAGGGACCGACACTGGCCAGACTGCTGGACAGTCTGGAGGCGCAGGGGCTGGTGCACCGCAAACCAGCGCCGGACGATCGTCGGGCAAAACTCATTACACTTGGGGCTCCCGCACACCCGTTGATTCAGAAGATCGAGGCGATTTCTACTCAGGTGCGGGAGGAACTCTTCAACGGCATCGATGAAGAGGACCTGCGCAAATGCCAGCAGGTGCACGAGCGCATCCTCGCCAATCTGGTTACGGTCAAGCGTTAACGACTCTCTCGACACACTCCCTTCCCGCTAATCTCAGCGGATTGCCGGTCCCGGTGCCATTCGCGTCGGTGGCCGCTGCGTTGGTTTAACACTCATTCCGACCATTTCTTGGCACAAGGGTAGGGCGCCGTTTGTCTTGGCGCTAGGCTAGCATTTGCGAATGATGGCACAATGCCTTAGCACGTTAGCTGACGAACTGCCTCAATTTTTCCCGTTTCCGTCGATAACCGCTTCACAGTTCAACGATCGAACAGTAGGCCAGCGTCCCCTGTGCGCTGAGTCATTGCCGGAGATGTTATGACGTTAGACCGTCGTGTCTTGTTATTCACTGCCTTATTGATCTATTCCGGCATGGCATCAGCGCTTGGAATGGGCGATATCAGGCTGCATTCCGCACTGAACCAGCCACTGAGCGCAGAGATCGATCTGCTCGACGTGGGCGAGTTGTCGGCTGAGGATATCCGTGTCGTGCTGGCCTCCAGCAGCGATTTCGCCCGCGTAGGGGTCGAGCGCCTGGCGTTCTTGCAGGACCTGAGCTTTACGCCAGTGATCGACGGAAACCGTAGCCGTATTCGCGTCGCATCCAGCCAACCCGTTCGTGAGCCTTACCTCAATTTTCTGGTGGAGATCACTCGCGCCAAAAGTCGGATGCTGCGCGAATACACGGTTCTGCTCGATCCGATGCCCAGTACGCTGGAGGCTGCCAGCAGCGTGGCGGTCGTCGTCCCGCAAGCCGTGGCTTCGCCGGTGCACGCCGAACCGGCGCATTCCGTGCTTCCCGCTGAACTACCGGGAGCGTCGCAGGGCAAGCGTCACCGGGTGTCAAGCGGCGAGAGTCTTTGGATGATTGCGAGCAAGTACGTCGGCGATGCGCAGGACGCCCAGTCGCAGTTCATGCGCGACGTCCTGGCGCTGAATCCGGAGGCCTTTGCCGGCGGTGATCCTGCGCGTCTTAGCACCGGTGCGTTCTTGTTGCTGCCAGATACGGCCGAGATGGTTGCGGCTGCGGATATCGCGCCTGCCGAGGCGGAGCTGGCGGTGGAAGCCGTCGCTCAGAATCCATCGACGTTCGAATCTCGAGGTACCGATCCGGTGCTGCCCGACGATAACGACGCGGTTTTGCGCCAGCAGTTGCTCGACGAGCTGGCAGCCGGGCGCGCGGAAAACCTGCAGCTCAAGCAATTGCTGAACGATATGCGGCTTCAGCTCGAGGCGGTCAGCGCTCGACTGGCCGATCAGGAGAGTGCCCAGGCTGCTGCCTTGTTGCAGACTGAGCGGGCGGAGCCGGTAGCGGACGTTGCGCCTCAGACCGTCGCTGAGCCCATTACTGCCGAACAGGCCACAGCCGAGCCTGTATCGTCGTTCAGGTGGCAGGACTGGGCGCTGCCGGGTGGTGCGGTGCTGGCGTCGCTGCTGCTTGGTGGTCTCTGGTTCGCACGTCGCAACAAGCTGCAGGCCCTGTTGCCGCAAGCCGCGTCCGTGGTGGTTGCTCCAGCGGCTGTGCCCCCTGAAGTGTCCGCAGCTGCGGCGGAGATGCCGCTTCAGCCAGCACACGCCTCCGTCAGCGAAACCGAAGTGCTCGAAGCGGCGAATATTTACCTCACCTATGGCCGCCGCGATGAGGCGCTCGATGTGCTGTTGCGCGGAATCGAACGAGCACCCGAACAGCTGGATCTTCGCCTGCGTCACCTGGGACTTCTAGCGGAACTCGGTGATGTGGAAGAGTATGGCTCTGCCGCCGCGAGCTACCTTCAGGCCGGCGGCAGCCAGGCTCAACTGCAGCAGCTACTGGCGCAGCATCCTGCTTTGTCCGCGGTTGAGCCGGTGCCGTCGCCACCGGCTCTGGACGTCACTTTTGTGTTGAACGAGACATCGGTAGCGCCGTTGGATGATCTGGCGTCCGTACCTGCTGAGCAAAATCAGGCGATCGAGGCGAATCAGGTGCTGTCCATTGATTCGCAGTCCTGGCTGGATGCCTTCGACGAGACTGTTGCGCTCAGCAAGCTGCCGTCGCTCGTCGATGACGCCGGCAACCTCGCCTCAACGCCGTCAGCTGAGGAAATGCATGCGCTGATGGCGAATCCGGAGCATCTCGTTCGCCTCAATCAAGCCGTTGCCTATATCAAGCAGGGCGATATAGAAAGTGCCTGCATCATCCTCGAAAACCTGGCGACTGACGGCGACGAACACCAGCGGCGCCAGGTCAGCGAGTTGCTCGCGCAAATCGGCTGATCGAGTTCGGAGGACGCGGTGATCAGAAACTGCGTCCCAGATTCATGTAAAGCGCGCGCTCGGATTCATCGTTCAGGCCGTAACTGAAGTTCAGCGGGCCGAGTGGGGTTTCGTAACCGATGAAGACGCTGCCGGCATTGATATAGCCGCTGTCGAACTCGTTGTCGTTGTTCCAAGCGCGGCCACGCTCCAGCGACGCGCCCAGGTACAGCGGAAAATCTAGCGGCAGAAACGAGCGCGGCGTCATGCGCCGAAAATAGATCATGCGTGCCAGGCTGATGTTCTGGCCGGACAGGGCATCCTGGCGGAACCCCGAAAGCTGCCGCGCGCCGCCGAGTAGGAAGCTCGATGTAATGATTTCCGCATCATCCAGCGTGCGCCCGTAGCGACCACCGAATACCAGGGTGTCGAGGCCGAAGCTGACTGCCTTGTCGAGGTTGAATTCCCACTGCCGGTAGCGATCATCCGAGCCGAGGCTGCGATCGTACTGGCGCAAGGTCAGCCCAATGTCTTCGCCTTCACGAGGGAAGTCGACGTTGTCCACCGTGTCGAAGGAATATTGCAGCTGGTAGTAGCCTTCCTCGAAGGTGAAGTCCGGCAGCTGCTGGTCGCCAACGCGAACATCCGCTTCGCCCCATGCCTGGCCAACGCCAAAGCGAATTTCGCCGTTATTGGCAATTTGTCGACCCAGGTTGAGACCATAGCCATAGCGCTGCAGGCGGTATTCGGCGATAGGGTCGTTGTCCATGATCGATTCGACGTTCTGCGTCTCGGCAAACAGGTTGGGCGCGACGAACCAGCGCGAACCCGCATCGAGCGGCTGATAGAACTCGCTGAACAGTTCCTGGCGATCCCCAAGCTGCAAACGTGTCAGCCATTCGGCCCCCAGTTCGTTGATGCCGTTCTTGCGATAGCTGGCTCCGATGTTGAAGGCGCTGTCGCCGCGAAAATCGTCCGAGAGGTTGATGCCCAAACGCAGATAATCGGTGCCGGAACGCTTTTCGCGAGCGCTGATGACCAGGGTGTTGCCTGGATTGCCATGGACCACGCGGTATTCGACCTGCTCGAAGTAATCCAGTCCGTACAGCGTGCCCATGTCCTTCTGCAGATCTTGCAGGTCCAACCGCTTGCCGACCTGTTGACGGATATGCCGACGTATCACCGCGTCGCCGACTTTAGAGTCGTTCTCGATCCGCACCGCTGTGATCAGCGGCGTGCGCGGTTCGGCCGAGCGTGCGAGGCTCAGCGCGAGATTGCCGCCGCTTTCGCTGCGCATGCCGGCCAGGCGGCCATCCAGCGCGCTAGCGGCGCGGTAGCCGGCATCGATCAACTGCCGCGCGCGACCGAAATCGGTGGACCCGAAGCCCGCCAGCATGGGTTGCACCAACAGGTCTTCCGAGCGCAGCGTTGCGAGCTGCGCTTCCGAGTTGCGCCGCGTCATCATGGTGATCGATTGGTTGAGCACATCGACAACGGTAAGCAACTCTTCGCGAGACTGCAGCGGTGAGCCGATATCGACGACGATCAGCCGATCCACGCCCATGTCGCGGGCGACATCCATCGGGATGTTGTCGACCATGCCGCCATCGACGAGCAACCGACCTTCGATCTCGACCGGAGCGAACACCGCCGGGATCGACATGCTGGCGCGAATCGCCTGGGGTAGATGGCCGCTGCGGAAGATGACTTTCTTGTCGTTAGCGATATCGGTTGCCACGGCGCGAAAGGGGATCGGCAAACGGTCGAAGTCTCGGGTGTCGCTGGTGTGTACCAGGAGACGCTCGAGCAGCAGGGCGAGGTTCTGGCCCTGGATGACGCCGAGCGGCAACCCGAGGCTGCCATCATCGCGGAAACTCAGTTTGCGCTTGACCAGAAAATCGCGGTCGTCCTGCTTGCGCCGGAAGGGCACATCCTGGCGGGGCGGATCGTCCGAAAGCACTTGTTGCCAGTCGAGACTGAGTGCCAGTTTCTCTAGCTCTTCAACGCTGTAACCCGCCGCATAAAGCCCGCCGATGACCGCCCCCATGCTGGTGCCGGCAATCGCGTCGATGCGCACGCCGTGCTCTTCCAGCGCTTTCAGAACGCCGATATGCGCCAACCCGCGTGCAGCGCCGCCGGAAAGCACCAGGCCGGTTTTGGGTTGGGTATCGGCGAATCCACTTAGCGGTATCAAGAGGATCAGCAGAAGCAAGAGGCGGGACATGGCAACACCGAAACGGGAGGTCTGCGAAAGGGCCGCTATTATAGGCGTCCTCATCTGCTGCCGAGCGCTTCTCATGTCCGCGACCAAGCCGGAAATCGTCATTATCTATTGCACGCAATGCCAGTGGTTGCTGCGCGCGGCCTGGCTGGCACAGGAGCTCTTGTCCACCTTCGCCGACGATCTGGGCAAGGTTTCGCTGGTGCCAGCCACCGGAGGCACTTTTCACATCAGCTGCGACGGTGAACAGATCTGGGAGCGCAAGCTGGATGGCGGCTTCCCTGAGGCCAAGGTACTGAAGCAGCGGGTGCGCGACCGTATCGATCCGCAGCGGGATTTAGGGCATAACGACCGTGGATAAGCGCCGAGCGGCACCAGGTCAGAGTCGACGAGGCGCTACGCATACTTCCGCGGGCGGCGCGGCCGGCGCTTTCAGGCGGCTGGAAATGACCGTAGCGAGGATGATTAGCGTGCCGCCGACCAGCATGCGCAGCGTCGGTTGCTCATTGAACAACCACCACGCGAAAGCGATTCCGTAGACCGGTTCGAGGGCAAAAATCACAGCGGTGGTCCGTGCTTTCAGCACTTTGAGACTCGCCACGAACAGGCTGTGCGCCAGCCCCGTGCAGAATACGCCAAGTAGCGCCAGCCATAGCCAATCCAGCGCCGGGACGGTCGGCAGCGAAGTCCAGGAGAAGGGCAGCAGGCAGAGCAGGATGGTTCCGTTCTGCCAGACCGCGGCCTGTACAGGATCGATGCCACGGGTGACAGCGCGGTTGAGCAGCGAGAGCAGCGCGAACATCAAGCCTGAAAGCACGCCGTAGAGCAGCCCGACGGTGCTTTCGCTGGCGAGATCGAAATCCGGTGTGACCAGCAATAGCCCCAGGCAAACCAGGCCCACCATGGCGAACTCTATCGGTCGTGTTCGCTCGCGAAACAGCACGCCCTCCAGCAACACTGTAAACGCCGGAAAGCTGGCGAAGCCCAGCGTGGCGATGCCGACTCCAGCGATCTTCACCGCTATGAAGAAGGTGAGCCAGTGCCCACCCAGCAGCAAGCCGCCCAGCAACAGACCGCCCGCTTGACGCAAGCTCGGTCGATTACCGCCGGCACGCAATACACAGGCTGCGATTGATAAGGCGATGACGGCGAACATCGCCCGGCCAAAGGTGATCACCAGCGGCTGACTTTCGGCCAGCTTGCCGAAGACGCCGGAGAGGCCAAACATCAGCGCGCCGAAGTGAATGGCCAGCAGGGCGTTGCGATGCGTCATGGATAGCTGCTCGGGCAAGAAGGTCTGGCTGAATAAAAATGGCGGTCTTTCATGAGGCCTCGTGATGCTGGCGCTGTCGGAATCTTTATGCGTCAGCATGGTAAGGCCGGGGCGAGCGAGCGGTCTGTCGCGTCACTATCAGAAAGTATCGAGCGACTCGCGGCGTAGTGCCTTCGGGGTAGTTCCGAACGCGCGGTTGAGTGCGGCGGTGAAGGCGCTCTGCGAGGCATATCCGACCTGGGCAGCGATTTCACCCACCGCGAGCCGAGTGTTGACTAACAGTTCTCGGCCCCGCTCCAAGCGGCGGAATCGAACGAACTCCATGGGTGTCACGCCCGTCTCGCTGACGAAGCGCGCATGAAAGCGTGGGACGGAAAGACCAGCCAGACGCGCAAGATCTCGTACCTCCAGGGGATACGCTAAATGGCGATCGATATGGGCGTAGAGCGCTGCGAGGGGTAGCGGGCCATGCTGAACGACTGGCCCGCAACCGCTGGCGAGGCTGGCCAACAGAAGCGCGGCGCCTTGCTCCGCGATGATCGGGTCATTGATCGGACTGGCCGCCAACCAGCTGACTAGCTGGCTTTGCGCCGGGCTCAGATGCAGCGCGGCGGGCCGTTCCAGCAATCGCTGTCCGGGCTCGGAGTGATGTCCAAGCCGCTGCTGCAACCAGCCGTCGCCAGGAACGTCGAGTATCAGGCAATGGCTACCAGCCGCGCTGCCGCAGGCATGGCGGACATCTCTCGGCACCACGGCCAGCCGTTGCGGTTGGATACGGCTCCCGCGCCCGTTGATTTCGAAATCCAGCTGTCCACGCAGGCCGAACACCAGCTGGGTGTGCTGATGGCTATGGACGATCTGGTCGCTGTTGTAGTGGCGCAGGGAAAGGATAGGTGACATCGATGGCCTCGACTGTATCCAGTAAAGGGCGGTCCCGCGGTCTCGACCGCAACCACCGGCACCGTCGATGCTACATGATGATCTTGTCGCGCAGCTTGTCGGCGGCCTGGTTGAGGGCCTGAATCACACGTTCCTTGTCGAAGTTCTGGACGCCATTGGTGTCCAGGTACATGGAAAAGCCCGGCAATTCATGTTCGACGAAGCTGTTGGTCGCACCGAGATCGCGGCGGAAATCCACTACCTGATAGATCTGCACGGGACGCGAGAAACCCTTGACGGCGATCTGCCCGTTGTCACGACACATGATTACGTCTTTGACCAGCGAATAGGTCTCGTGAGAGATCAGAATTTCTCCGGCTTCGGCCGAACTCTCCAATCGGCTGGCCAGGTTCACTTCACGCCCGATGATGGTGTAGTCCATGCGGGTGTCGGCGCCGAAGTTGCCCACCGTGCAATAACCGGTGTTGATGCCCATGCGGATTTCCAGCGGCTTGGTAATGCCTTGAGCGCGCCACTGCTGGCGTAGCACTTTCATATGCTTGCGCATGGCGATGGCCATCGATACGGCGGCGACCGCATCTTTCTTTGCACCCTGGCTGGTGGGATCGCCGAAGAACACCATTACGCAGTCACCGACGAACTTGTCGATGGTGCCGCCGTACTTGAGTGTGATTTTCGACATCTCGTTGAGGTAGTTGTTGAGCAGGTCGGTGAGGGCTTCAGCCTCCAGTTCTTCGGAAAGCTCGGTGAATCCCTTGATATCCGAGAAAAAGACGGTGAGCTTCTTGCGCTGCGTTTCCAACCGTACGCTGCGCTTGCCGGAGAAGATCGACTCCCACACCTGAGGCGACAGGTACTTGGCCAGACTGCGGGCCAGGCGCGCAGCCTTGGCCTGTTCGGCTTCGATCTCCCTGCGCGCTTGCGCCAGGCGGACCCCTTGCTGGTGCACGTAATAAGCCGTGATGCACACGTACAACGTGGTGAACAGAATGCTGACCGTCGTTACCAGAATGGTAGGCGTGCCACCGAAGCGCAGAGGTATCAGCAGACTCGTCAACCCGAAACCGATGGCGACCATCAGAAGAGTCATCAGAAAATGGCGCAGGCTGCCGATCACCAGCGCGCTGAAACCCAGCGTCAGCAGGATCATCAGGCTCGGCACCAGAGCGCCTAGCAGCACAATTCCCGCGCCCGCATTCAACGCGTCGAGGCACAGAAGGGTCTGCGACGTTTGCTCGGGGTATTGGCGTTTGAAACGATAGCTCAGGTGGTAAGCGAAGTGTGGATAGAGGAGGGTGAAGGGCACCATCCACAAAAGACCGACTGCAAACTGCTGGGTATAGACACCGGCGGCGAGGGTAGCAGCGCAAGCCAGATAGGCGAGAACCCGGGCGTAATACTCACGCAATGGGCGAGTCGCGAGGCCGTTACGCCGTTCACCGGTCACGGTTGACATTATGGTTGCTGTCCTTGAAAGATGCCGGCGCTCTAGCAGGCGCTATTGAGCTAGCGCATCGACGGCGCTGGCCCGGCGATCATAACCAAGTCGCCACCATTGCGCCAAACAGCCTGTCCAATCCGTGACGGGCGGCAGTTGTGATCGGGTCTGAGCCGGTCGCCGTAATCAGAATCGAATTTTGCCGGTGAGCATATCCTTGAGCATCACCCAGTCGCCAAGAAAGCTGTAGAGCGGGTACTGAAACGTCGCCGGCCGGTTTTTCTCGAATATGAAATGCCCGATCCAGGCGAGCCCGTAACCGGCCACCGGCATTGCCAGCAGCCATAGCCATTGCTGACTGAGCAACGCGTAGGCAAGAATCGCCAGCACCAACAGGCTGCCCACATAGTGCAGGCGTCGGCAAGTTCGGTTGTTGTGTTCGGCTAGGTAGAACGGATAAAAATCGGCAAAGCGGGTAAAGCGTTCGGCGGTTTGCGTGCTCATGCCGCACCTCCTGTCATTGTGGTCGTCGCAGTGTAGATCGCTGTAGCTTCTCGGCCACTGGCTATGAGTGCCAGTTTAGTACCCTTGTGTGCCGCGAGTCGGCGGTTGAAACCGCCCGGCATCGTCCGCAGAGCAAATTTCATTGCAGGCCAGGTCGGGACAGTCGCTTGATCACGGAACGTACCACTTCATCAAACTGGGCTCTTAGTATCGTCCAAGCTCTGGAACTGGATGGCGTCGATTGCCGCGCGCTATTCGCTGAGCTGGACCTGGACTATGCGGCTCTGAGCGATGCGGATGCCCGCTTCGCCCAGGACGGTATGACCCGACTCTGGCAGCGCGCGGTCGAGGTGACGGGCAATCCGGCGATCGGCCTCAATCTGGCGAAGGTAATGCGCCCCGGCGCGATGCACGTGGTCGGCTACGCGCTGATGTCCAGTAGCACCCTAAAGGAAAGTATCCTGCGTCTGGTGCGCTATCAGCGGATCATTGCCGAAGGCGCAGATCTGCGCTTCTTCCCGACCGAAAGGGGCCACATGCTGACGCTGGCGATTCACGGCGACCAATTGCCGCCGGCACGGCAAAGTGCCGAAGGTTCGCTGGCGAGCATGCTTGCGTTCTGTCGTTGGCTTACAGGCAAGCCGTTGATACCCGTGGAAGTGTATTTTCGGGGGCCGCCGCCTCAGGCCATCGAGCCCTATCGCGACGTCTTTCATGCGCCGTTGCGCTTCGACGCCGGCTGTTATGGGCTGCTGATGCGCCACGAGGACCTGGACATTGCGTTGCCGACAGCCAATGCCGAACTCGCGCAATTGCATGACCGTTTCGCCGGCGAATACCTGGCGCGATTCACTGACAGTCGGGTAGCTCATCAGGTACGCCAGGTTCTGTGCCGCCTGTTGCCTCAGGGCGAGCCTCGACGTGAGGCCGTCGCGCAGTTGTTGCATCTGTCCGAGCGCACCTTGCAGCGGCGCTTGGGTGACGAAGGCACGAGCTTCCAACAGTTGCTGGACGACACACGACGGGTACTGGCTGAGCAATACCTCGCGCAGCCGGATCTGGCTCTACTGGAGATTGCCTATCTGCTGGGATTCGCCGATCCAAGCAACTTCTTTCGGGCGTTCAAGCGCTGGTTCGCCATGACGCCGGGTGAATACCGGGCGCAGCGTTAACCTCGTCGTACTGGAACTTGTGCGGCGAGGCGATGGCCTTAATTTTCAGACCTGCAAACGCCGCATACTCCAAAGGATGCCTGAACATTGGCCAGTAGCCTGCTTGCTCTCATAGACGATATCGCGTCGGTTCTGGATGACGTTTCCGTCATGACGAAAATCGCCGCGAAGAAAACCGCCGGTGTGCTTGGCGACGACCTTGCGCTCAATGCTCAGCAGGTCACCGGCGTCAAAGCCGACCGCGAGTTGCCGGTCGTATGGGCGGTGGCCAAGGGGTCGATGCGCAACAAGCTCATCCTCGTACCGGCTGCGCTGTTGATCAGTGCATTCATCCCCTGGGCGATAACGCCTCTGCTGATGCTGGGAGGCGCGTTCCTCTGTTACGAAGGCTTCGAGAAGCTTGCGCACCGCTTTCTGCATCGGGACGACAATCATCATGCGCAGCAGATCGAGGCGTTGGCCAACCCGAGTGTCGACATGGTCGCCTTCGAGCGGGAAAAAATCAGCGGTGCGGTGCGCACCGACTTCATCCTCTCGGCCGAAATCATCGCCATTACCCTGGGTACGGTGGCAGCCGCGACCTTCACCGAGCAGGTGGCTGTACTCATAGGCATTGCGGCCATCATGACCGTCGGCGTGTACGGGCTGGTGGCCGGCATCGTGAAGCTGGACGATGCTGGGCTGGCGCTGAGCAAAAGAACCGGTGTCGCACAGGCAATCGGTCGGGGCATCCTGACGATGGCGCCGTGGTTGATGAAATCGTTGTCGGTGATTGGTACTGCAGCCATGTTCATGGTCGGTGGCGGCATCCTCACTCATGGCATCAAGGCGATCCATCATTTCATCGAGAACAGCGCCGAGCACACTATAGCGCTGCCCTATATCGGTTCGGTACTGGCCGGACTGCTGCCGACGTTGTTGGATGCGGCCTTCGGCATCCTGGTCGGCGGGCTGGTATTCGTTGCGGTGACGTTCGGCGGCCGACTGTTCAAGGGGAAGGGCGACGCGGCCTGACCCGTAGATCAAGTGACTGGTGCGAGCTTGCACCAGGTGAAGTCTTCAAGCATAGGAGCACATGAATGGACGCGTTCATGCAAGCGGCAATCGACGAAGCGAGAAAGGGTCTGGCCGAGGGCGGCATTCCCATCGGTTCGGTGATCGTCCATAAAGGGCAGAGCGGCGAGCGTCTATGCTGAATCGATCCTCTACACCACGCTGTCGCCTTGCTCGATGTGTAGCGGGGCGATCCTGCTGTACGGCATCCCGAAAGTCATCATCGGCGAGAACCAGACCTTTATCGGGGAGGAGTTGCTGTTGCGCGGTCGCGGCGTCGAGGTCCAGGTGTTGCAGGACGAAAGCTGCGTCGAGATGATGCGCAACTTCATCGCCACCAGTCCTGAGCTGTGGAACGAGGACATCGGCGAGACGTGATGTGTCTTAGTGGCGCCAGAACGATGGAGTCAACATGACCAGCACGGTGATGATTTCCAGACGACCGAGCAGCATTCCGGCCGACAGCAGCCACTTGGCGGCGTCCGGTAAGGTCGAGAAGTTGCCGGCCGGACCGATGATAGGTCCCAGACCTGGCCCCACGTTACAGACGGCGGTTGCCGCCGCGGTGAGCGCCGTCAACATGTCCAGGCCGAGCAGGGCGAGTGCCAGAGCCAGAGCGCCGATGGTGATGGTGAAGAAGAACGAGAACGTCAGGATCGATCGGACGATTTCCTCGTCCAGGGTGTGCCTGTTGTATTGCTGCCGGATGACGGCGCGAGGGTGCACGAGCTGCGCCAGGTTGGCGCGTAGCAAGGAGTAGGCAACCTGGAATCTGAAGATCTTCAGGCCACCGGAAGTCGATCCCGAGCAGCCGCCGATGAAGGTCAGATAGAAGAACGCCAACACCGCGAAGTCGCCCCATAGCGTGTAATCGCCTAGCGCGAATCCGGTGGTCGTGACTACCGAAACCACGTTCAGCGAGACGATGCGAAGTGCCTCGAAGAACGGGTAGTGGGAATTGAGCGTCAGCCAGATCGCGAAAGCCAGGCACATGATCAGCAAAATGCCGACGAAGCCTTGCACTTGTTGGTCCCGAACCAGGGCGTAGCGGTTTCCGCGTATGGTCGAGACCATCAGGATGAAGGGCAGCCCCCCTAATATCATGAAGAGAACGGCTACCCAGTGCGCTGCGGGGGTGAACTTGGCCATGGAGCTATCGGACGTGGAATAGCCGCCGGTGGCGATGGTGGTCATCGAATGGTTGATGGCTTCGAACGGTGTCATCCCGCTTAGCCAATAGGCGATGCCGCAAAGCAAGGTGAGCGCGAGATAGACGATTAGAATCCACTTGACCATGACGTGCGAGCGCGGCATCGCCTTTTGCGATGACCAGTCGGAGGATTCGGTCTGGAACAGCCTCATGCCACCGATTCGCAGCAACGGCAGAATGGCCACCGCCATGCCGATGAAGCCAATGCCTCCAAGCCACTGCAACATGGAGCGCCACATCAACAGGCCGGGTGAGGCCGAGTCGAGCCCCGAGATCACGGTCGAGCCTGTGGTAGTAATGCCTGACATCGTTTCGAAGAACGCGTCGGTATAGCTCATGTGCTGGATCAGCATCATGGGCAGCGCGGCGAAACAGCAGACCACCAGCCAGCTGACCGTGGTGAGAAAGTACATGTCGCGCGGGCGCATCTGAGCCGATGTAGGGCGGCCGGGGGCGATCAGCCCGATGCCGGAGCCAAAGGTGATGAGACTGGCCCAGAGAAACGCCTGGAGATCGTCGGTACGATCGAACGCCAACAGCGTGATCATCGGAACGACCATGCTGATTGCAAGTGTGATCAGGAAAATGCCGAGAATGAAACCGATGATGCGCAGGGTCGGCAGGGCCATGTGTGATGCTGCTCGGCTCGAAAACAGACCCGCCATTCTACGCGGCTTACGTCGCCAGTAAACCGACTATCGGCCAGCTGATAAATCTTTCGCGGCGCGCCCTCTGAGGCTCTTCCCAAGTCCGTTGCGATGAATAGAATAGCTGCCCGGGCGCCGGCCCTTTCCCGGTTTCTGGGTGTTCACCTTCCATGTCAATCGACAATCCCTGCCTTACGTGTGGCGCCTGCTGCGCGCATTTTCGTGTGTCTTTCTTCTGGGGCGAGTGCACTTCGTCCGGCGGTACCGTTCCCGATGGGGCGACGGTGCAGGTCAGCCCGTTTCTCGTTGCGATGCGCGGCACTGAATCCAGGCCCGCGCGGTGCGTCGGGTTGCTGGGCGATGTCGGTTGTGGGGTGCGCTGCACGATGTATGAGCAACGCTCGAGCACCTGCCGCGAATTCGAGGCGTCCTGGGCTGATGGTCAGCACAACGCCCTTTGCGACGCGGCACGGGCAGCCCATGGCCTGCCTCCGCTGACGCCGCCGCTGGAGCCACATCTGTCGCCCGATCGCGTGGCCTGACGCTAACGCGATCACAGCCGAACGATCGTACATTCGGCTGTTTCCACACCGTCACGGCAATACGACAACGCGGCTCGCAGCGAAACGGAAACAGCCTCTAGAATGTCCGACTCTTTTTTGGAGATGATCAATGGATGCTCTCGACCTGCTGCTCAACCGTGTTTCCGTTACGCGACTCGTCGATCCGGCGCCGACCGATGCCCAGCTGGATCTGCTTTTCCGTGCCGCGCTACGTGCCCCGGATCATGGCCAGCTTCGCCCGTGGCGTTTCCTGACCATTCAAGGAGAGGCGCGCGAGCGCCTGGGTGAGCTGTACGCCGAGGCCTTTGGCTTGCGCCAGCCGGACGCCGCCGATGAGGCGTTACGTAAGGCGCGCAAGATGCCGCTCCGGGCGCCGATGGTAGTGGTGGTCGTTGCCCGAATTTTGCCTCATCCGAAGGTGCCCGACACCGAACAGGTGCTTGCGGTCGGCTGCGCGGCGCACGGTATGTTGCTGGCGGCGCACGCACAGGGGTTGGGGGCCGTCTGGCGTACCGGCGAGTTCTCCTATGATCGGCATGTGTCCCGAGAACTGGGGCTGGCCGCCGATGAACAGGTGCTTGGTTTCATTTATCTGGGAACGCCGGACGGCAGTACACGAACGCCGCCCGAGCTGGATCCGCGAGATTTCGTCAGCCAATGGAGCGGGGCGAAATAGCCTCAATCAGGACGCGGCAGCTTCGGGCCGGGCGAGTTCAGCGGTAGCTTCAGGCTGGCGATGAAACCGCCCTCGGGGTGATTGTCCAGCAGTAGCTCGCCACCATGCCGTTCGGCGGCGCGGCGGGCAATTGCCAAGCCCAGCCCGTGGCCGGCGGTGGTCTGTCCCGGAGCACGGAAGAACGGTTCGCTCAAGCGCGCCAGATGGGCCTCATCCACGCCTGGGCCATGATCGCGAACGCTCAGCATCAGGCAGTCGCCTTCGGTTCGGGCGCGTAATTCGATCGGTGAACCCTCTGGATTGAAGCGCAGCGCATTGCGCAGCAGATTGTCCAGCGCACGTTCAAGCATGTTCGGCCAGCCGTGCGGCACGATTTCGGTTTCCAGGCAGGTTTCGATGCACTGGGCTGGCGACACGATGCGTGCGTTTTCTTCCAGCTGTTCGAATATCAACGGCAGATCGATGGCTGACGCCGCGCCCGGTTCGGCGTCCAATCGTGCCAGTTCGAGAATTTCGCTGATCAGCGCTTCCAGCCGATCGCATTCCTTGGCCAGCCGCGGCCAGATGACTTCACGTTCCGCCGGGGTTGCCCGTTCAGCGAGCGCCAGGGCGATGCGCAGGCGTGCGAGCGGCGAACGCAATTCATGGGAGACGTCACGCAGAAGCTGTCGCTGGCTGCCGATCAGGCTCTGCAGCCGAGCGCCCATGCGGTTGAAGTCCTTGGCCAGCACGCCAAGTTCATCGCGCCGTGTGGCCAGGCGGGCCAGCGAGTTCTGTTGGTAAGCGGTCTGCCCGAGATCATGCACGGCGCTGCGCAGGCGATCGAGTGGACGGGTGATGGACAGCGTGAGCAGTAGGCTGAAGCCGGTCAGCACGACCAGCGCGATGGCTATCGCGCTCAACGGCCAGAACAGACTGCCACGGTGCCAGGCCTGTAGTTCCGAGTTGGGAATGCGGTAGATGAATAGATAAGTTTCGCCACTGAGCGGGCTGGTGTAGTCGGCTGTCAGCCGCCGCCAGGGCAGGCGTCCCGAGCGGTTTTCCTGACGGGCTTCGAACGCCGCGGCACGGGCCGGAAAAGTCCCACGAATGACCGGCTGGCCGTTCTCGGCCAGTACCTGCACATCGATATGAAAGCGTTGCCGATGGCGCTCAAGGAAAAATTGAGCGGGAAGGGCTCCCTGACGTTCGTAGACCTTCGTCCATAGCTCCGCCAGTCCCTGCACGCCCGGATGCCGATTGACGATCCAGGTGTCCTGATTCAGCGCATGGCCCAGCAGCATGGCGAGGCCCGCTACCAGCGCGATGGCCAGCCAGAATGTTGCAAGGATGCGCCAGAACAGTGATCGCACCGGTCAATCTCCACGACGAAGCCCGGCTGGCGGCTAATAACGCGCGAGCCGGGCGGGTTGGTTTCAGCTAAGGGTCAGCTATTCTTTTCGCGCTCGGCTTTCCACTGCTTGAACTCGGCGCGTTCGGCACGCTTGGCTTCCATCTTCTCGTGCATTTCATCGAACTGTTTCTGCTGCTCTGGCTTGAGCAGGCTGCGGATTTGTTTGTGCGTGTTCTCTTTGCTGGTCTTCAGTTCGTCCTGCATGGCTTTGCGCTCGGCTTCAGGCAGTTTGTCGAGGTAGCGCTGGGTGATCTCGCGATGGCTCTTCATCTGTTGACCCATCAGCTCGCGCATTTCCCGCTTCTGCTCCTTGGTTAGGTCCAGCTGTTCGAAGGGGGCGTGCTTGCCGCCGTGGTGGCGATGGTTGCCGTCGGGCATCGCCAGGGCAATGGTGGGCAGGGTGGAGGCGAAAAGCACGGCAGTCAGAGTCTTGCGCATCATGAGGTCTCTCCTGGGTAAGGGAACCGATCTCCGCTGAGCGCTTGTGCTCGTTCGGGCTTCGACCGGATGAGCTCAGTCTAGGGCGCGCAAGGTCAAGAGCGGTCAGGCCAGGGTAAAGGCTCGGTAAAGCCAATCAGGAAGCGTAAAGGTAACCGCGGCTGCGCAACGCGACGATCCGTGGACGTCCGTCAGGGTGAGGGCCGAGTTTGCGACGCAGATTGCTGACGTGCATGTCGAGGCTGCGGTCGTACAGGGTCAGTTTGCGGCCAAGGGCAAGTTGCGCCAGCGCTTGCTTGTCCAGAGGCTCGCCGGGTTGGCTGAGCAGCGCTTCGAGGATCCGACCCTCGGACAGTGTCAGCGTCACTTCATGCTCGCCGACATTGGCGATGCCTCGGGCGGGGCTGTAACAAAGGTCGCCCAGTTCCAGCTGGGTCGGCGCGCTCGCCGGCTGAGTGCGGCGCAGCACGGCGCGTAGCCGGGCGGTGAGTTCGCGCGGATCGCATGGTTTGGCCAGATAGTCGTCGGCGCCCAGTTCCAGCCCAAGGATGCGATCCAGCGGCTCGCCGCGGCCCGAGAGCATCAACACCGGCAGATCGCGGTGTTCACTGCGCAATTGCTTGAGCAATTCAAGGCCGCTGCCGTCGGGCAGCATCACATCGAGCACCACCGCTGCGGGCGGGTGTTCGGCCAGCGCGGCACGGGCGCTTTGGCCATCATGGCAGGCGCGGGCGACGAATCCCTCTTGGGCCAGCCAACTCACGAGCAGCTCGCAGAGCTCCTCGTCGTCATCTATCAGCAGCAGTTCGCTCATGCTTCGTTCGTATCCACTTCAATTGAGCCATTGCCGACGGCGACGCCCCCGGGTGGTCAGGACGCCAAGCAGGAAGCCCAGCACGCCGACGCCTCCGCCAACGGCGAACCATTGTTGCTGGTCGTTCAGCCAGCGTTTCTGCTGTGGCTGCCCGTGCTGCAGTTGCAGGCGCAGTTGCTGGTTTTCTCGGCGCAGTTGCGCCAGTTGTGCCCGTTCGGCATCGGTTATGCCCGGGCCATTGCTCGGTTCGTTGCGTTGAAGTTCGTTATCGGACAGGCGTTGCTCCAGTCCGGCTTGCCTTGCGGCGGTTGGATCGGGCGAACCTTCATCGGCATGCACATACGATATGGCGAAACTCAGGGCCAGCAGCAGGGACGGCAAACCTTGGCGCATCGGAACTCCTTTTCTTCAACGGGCCGCGGAAATCCTGCGGCTGACGGATATTGCGACCGATTGGCTCAGGGAAATACTTGCTTGAAAGGCTTGACCACTACGTCGCCATAGACGCCGGCGGCCTTATACGGATCGGCGGCGGCCCATTCTTGGGCGGCTTGCAGAGATTCGAATTCGGCGACCACCAGGCTTCCGCTGAAGCCGGCAGCGCCTGGGTCATTGCTGTCGATTGCAGGATGCGGGCCGGCCAGGACCATACGACCTTCGGCTTTCAGCTGTTCGAGACGCGCCAAGTGAGCCGGGCGCGAAGCCAGACGATTTTCCAGCGAGCCGGGTACATCGGTAGCGATGATGGCGTAAAGCATGTTGACTCCTATTGTTCAGGTTCGGGAAGTGGCGGACCGGATAGACCACCTGCAGCGCAGGCAAGGCCCGGGGCATGACCTCGACGATTTGTTTCTCGGAGCGAGCCAGAAGCGGCAAGTGACCGGCATAATAACAAACCGCGCTTTTGGCGAAACGCTGTCCGCAGGTCATTTCCTGGACGCGGCGCAAGCTTTTGCCAAACTCGATAACGGCACGAGCACCGACCATGGCGGTCAGAACCAAAGAGCCGCCAAGCCCTAAGAGAAAAGGTCCCGAATGATTGTTGATCTGCATTGCCACAGTACCGCGTCAGATGGCGCGCTGGCGCCTGCTGCGCTGGTGGAGCGGGCACATGCACGCGGTATCGAGCTGCTCGCGCTGACCGACCACGACACATTGGAAGGCCTCGATGCTGCTCGGGCCATGGCCGATTCGCTGGGCGTTCGGCTGGTCAATGGCATCGAGCTTTCGTGTCTGTGGAGCGGTGCGACCATTCACGTGCTCGGCTACGCCTTTCGCCGGGACGCGGTCGCGTTGCAGCAGGCCATTGCGCAATTGCATAGCGGTCGTTGGCAGCGCGCGGAACTCATCGCCCAGCGCCTGGAAGCGAAAGGTATGCCGGGAGCGATGGAAGGCGCACGCGCCGTCCAGCAGGAACTGGGCGATAGCGATAACGCCCCGGCGCGTCCTCATTTCGCTGAATACCTGGTACGCGCGGGCCATGTACGTGACCGCGCCGAAGCGTTCCGCAAGTGGCTGGGGTCCGGCAAGCTCGGCGACGTCAAACAGCACTGGCCGAGCCTCGAGCAAACCGTAATGACGCTGCGTGACGCCGGAGCCTGGATCAGTCTGGCGCATCCCTGGCAATACGACTTCACTCGTAGCAAGCGTCGACGTCTGGTGAGCGAGTTCGCCCAAGCTGGTGGCCATGCGCTGGAAGTCGTCAACGGCATGCAGCCGCTCGAGCAGGTTGGTGGGTTGTCGATACTGGCTCGTGAATTCGGCTTGATGGCCAGCATCGGCAGTGATTTCCATGCGCCCGGCGACTGGTCGGAGCTGGGGCTGTATCGAACTTTGCCGGAAGATCTGCAACCGCTTTGGAGGCATTTCGATCATGGGCCAGGCGAATCTGTTGCCAGCTGAGCACGGAGTATTCATGAGCCAGTTCTTTCAGATACATCCCGAAAACCCTCAAGTCCGGCTGATCAAGCAGGCCGTGGAAATCATTCGCGGCGGCGGGGTGGTGATCTATCCCACCGACTCGTCCTACGCCATCGGCTGTTCGATGGGCAACAAGGCCGGGATCGAGCGAATTCGCCGCTTGCGACAGCTGGATGACAAGCACAATTTCACGCTGGTCTGTCGCGATCTCTCCCAGCTCGGGTTGTTCGCCAAGGTGGACACGTCGGCTTTCCGCCTCTTGAAGACGCATCTTCCCGGACCCTACACCATCATTCTCAGCGCGACGCGTGAGGTGCCGCGTATGCTGCTGCACCCCAAGCGTCGCACTATTGGGCTGCGGGTCCCCGCGCAGCCGATCGCTCAGGCGCTGCTCGCTGAACTGGGTGAGCCACTGATGAGCGTCAGTCTCATTCTGCCTGGGGAGACCGAGCCGATGAGTGATCCTTATGAAATGCGTGATGCGCTGGAGCATCAGGTAGACCTGATCATCGACGGCGGTTACGGTGGCATCGAAGCTTCAACGGTGATCAGTCTGGTAGATGGCGATCCAGAAGTGCTGCGTGTCGGTTGCGGCGATCCCGCACCCTTTATCGTCTGACCCGCTTTTTTCGAAATTTACGAAGGAAACCCTTTTGAGTTCCATGGAATCGCAGCGACGTGTGGTGTCCGGTATGCGGCCCAGCGGCCGTCTTCATCTCGGTCATTACCACGGCGTGCTGAAGAATTGGGTAAGGATGCAGCATGAGTATCAGTGTTTCTTCTGCATCGTCGACTGGCATGCCCTGACCACCGACCACGCGGCGGGTAGCGATATCGCGCGCAATGTGCAGGAGATGGCGATCGATTGGCTGGCGGCGGGCGTCAGTCCAAGCTCGGCGACCATGTTCATTCAGTCCCAAGTAGTCGAGCACGCCGAGTTGCATCTGCTCTTGTCGATGATCTGTCCGTTGCCTTGGCTGGAGCGCATACCCTCCTACAAGGAGCAGCAGCCCGATTCGCAGCAAAAGGATATCGATACGTACGGCTTCCTCGGTTACCCGCTGCTCCAGGCTGCAGACATTCTTGCGTACCGCGCCGGAGTCGTGCCGGTGGGGGCTGACCAGCTGCCGCATATCGAATTCGCACGCGAGGTCGCGCGGCGCTTCAATCACCTTTACGGCAGCGAAGAGGATTTCGAGGTAAAGGCCGAAGCGGCGATCCGCAAACTCGGCAAAAAGAGTTCCAAACTCTACGCCAGCCTGCGCAGGAGTTATCAGGAGCAGGGCGATCTCGAGGCACTGAACACCGCCCGTGCGCTGCTCAAAGACCAGCAGACCATCACCATCGGTGACCAGGAGCGTCTGTTTGGATATCTGGAGGGGAGCGGCCGACTGTTGTTGCCCGAGCCCCAGGCGTTATTGAGCGATTCCCCCAAGCTGTCGGGCTTGGACGGCGGCAAGATGGCCAAATCGGCCAGTAATTCCATCTTCCTGCGTGACACGCCTGCCGAGATCGAAGAAAAGATCAAGCGCATGCCTACCGACCCGGCACGGGTACATCGTCACGATCCCGGTGAGCCGACGCGTTGCCCGGTGTGGTCGATGCATCTTTCGCATTCGGCGGAGGATGTCTGTCAGTGGGCCGAACAGGGCTGCCGCAGTGCGGGTATTGGCTGTCTGGAGTGCAAGGCACCGCTGATAGAAGCGATCAAACTCGAGCTGGCGCCGCTGCAGGAGAGGGCTCAGGACTACGAGCAGAATCCGGATCTGGTGCGAAGCATCCTTGCCGAGGGCGCCGAGCAGGCCCGCGATGAAGCCCGCGAAACCTTGGTGGTCGTGCGTCAGGCAATGGGTCTGAATTACCGCTAGAGCACAACAGGACGGCCGGCATAAGCTTGCGCCGCTTCCGATGTCGTACATTTCATGGAGAGAGCATGCAGGACCCCCAGGCCGAGGTTGCGATCGATCCGCCCGGCGAGCAGCTGCGGCTGGCGCTTGTCTACGGCGAGGCTTTCAACGACCTGCCGCAGGACCTCTATATTCCGCCGGATGCGCTGGAGGTTTTTCTCGAGGCGTTCGAAGGGCCGCTGGATTTGCTGCTCTACCTGATCCGCAAGCAGAACATCGACATTCTCGATATCCCGGTGGCGGAAATTACCCGCCAGTACATGGGCTACGTCGAGCTGATGAAGGCCGTGCGCCTGGAACTGGCGGCTGAATATCTGGTGATGGCGGCGATGCTGGCCGAGATCAAGTCGCGCATGCTGCTGCCGCGTTCGGCCGAGGTCGAGGAGGACGAGCTCGATCCGCGTGCCGAGCTGATACGCCGCTTGCAGGAGTACGAGCGCTTCAAGTCTGCTTCGGAGGATCTCGACGAGCTACCGCGAGTTGGCCGCGAGCTGCACGTGCCACGGCTGGATGCGCCGGACGCACGGGCGCGCAAACTGTTGCCCGAGGTCAGTCTGGAGGAACTGCTGATTTCCATGGCCGAGGTGCTGCGTCGTGCCGATATGTTCGAAAGCCATCAGGTAACGCGCGAGACGCTGTCGACTCGCGAGCGCATGAGCGATGTACTAGAGCGCCTCAAGGGCGGGGCATTCGTGCCTTTCGTCGCGTTGTTCACACTAGACGAAGGCCGGCTCGGCGTGGTGGTGACGTTCATGGCCGTGCTTGAGCTGGTCAAGGAGTCGCTGGTTGAGTTGGTGCAGAATGAACCCTTTGCACCCATTCACGTTCGGGCTCGGGTCGAATAATGTCGCGCACGGATGAGTCGAGGTAATTCAGGTTGAATCTTTCCGATCCCAAGGATCTCGCTTCGCTGCTCGAAGCTTTTCTGCTGGCTTCCGGCAAACCGATGTCCATCGAGCGGATGTCCGAGCTGTTCGATGAAGCCGAACGCCCGTCGCCATCATTGCTGCGCAAGGCGCTGGGCGTGCTGGAGAAATCCTGCAAGGACCGTGCGTTCGAACTCAAGGAAGTCGCCAGTGGCTATCGCCTTCAGGTCCGCGAGCGCTTTTCACCCTGGGTGGGTCGGCTCTGGGAAGAGCGGCCGCAGCGCTATTCGCGCGCACTGTTGGAAACCCTAGTGTTGATCGCGTACCGCCAGCCAATCACGCGTGGCGAGATCGAAGACGTTCGTGGCGTCGCGGTCAACAGCCAGATCGTGAAGACGCTGCTGGAACGCGAATGGGTGCGCGTGGTTGGTCATCGCGACGTGCCGGGGCGGCCGGCGATGTTCGCCACCACCAGGCAGTTTCTCGACCACTTCAATCTGAAGAGCCTCGATGAGCTGCCGCCGTTAGCGGTGCTGCGCGAAATGGAGCCTGCACCGCCACCGGTAGATGTCGAAGAAGCGCCCGTGCCTGATGCGTTGCAGGCGCGCGCCGACCTGGAACTGCAAGCTGAAGCGCCGCGTGAGCAGACCAGCTTCCGCAGCCTGCTGGCAGAGCTCGACAGCATGGAGACTGGCCTAAAGACGGACTTCGACGACCTGCGCGACGCGGCCGAAGTCGATGAAGATCAGCGCATTCCAGACGACAATCTGTAGAGGTTGATGAGCCTATAACTGGCGCCCTGCCAGGTAGCTGCTGTAGTCCGGAATACTCAGACTGTGGGCCTGATTGAGCAGCGGGCTGGAGAGCAGATAGTCGGCACTGCTCTCGTTGGCCGCCAGCGGAATGTTCCACACCGCGGCGACCCGCAGCAGCGCTTTGACGTCCGGGTCGTGCGGCTGCGGCTCGAAGGGATCCCAGAAGAACACCAGTACATCGATTCGTCGTTCAGCAATGCGCGCGCCGATCTGCTGGTCACCGCCTAGCGGACCGCTGATCATGCACTCCACCGGCAGGCCCAGGCGCTGCCCGAGCAGCAGTCCGGTGGTGCCGGTCGCGAGCAACTCGTGCTTCGCCAGCTGCTCTTTCTGCCGCTTCGCCCAGTCCAGCAAGCGCTCCTTGCAGTGGTCGTGCGCGACCAGCGCAATGCGCTTGCGGGCGGGCAGTGTCGCGGTGACGAAATCGATGCGATTCATTTTCTTCTCTGGTCTACCGAGTCGATGCTGAGATCTGGTCGCTGATCATGCTGCTTCGTAGAGCGCGCGGCAGGTGTCCAGCATCCGGTTGGAGAATCCCCATTCGTTGTCGTACCAGGCCATCACTTTCAGCAGGCGTCCGCTAACCTTGGTGTGGTTGGTGTCGAAGATGGAGGACATCGGGTTGTGGTTGAAGTCGCAGGAAACCAGCGGCAGCGAATTACAGGCCAGTATTGGCGAGCGCTGACTGGCGTCCAGCATCAGTGCGTTGACCTCGTCCGCACTGGTCTCGCGGCTGAGCTCCAGCGTCAGATCCACCAGCGAGACATTGATCACCGGCACACGTACGGCCATGCCGGTCAGCTTGCCTGCCAGTTCCGGCAGCACCAGGCCAACGGCTTCGGCGGCGCCGGTCTTGGTTGGAATCATCGACTGTGTAGCCGACCGCGCACGGTAGGGGTCGCTGTGGTAAACGTCGGACAGATTCTGGTCGTTGGTATAGGCATGGATGGTGGTCATCAGGCCATGCTCGATGCCCAGCTCCCGTGACAGCACCTGGGCGACCGGACCCAGGCAGTTGGTGGTGCACGACGCGTTGGAAATGATCTGGTGCGACTGACGCAGAATGTCATGGTTGACGCCATAGACGATGGTGGCATCGGCGCCGGAGGCTGGAGCGGAAATGATGACCTTGGCGGCGCCGGCTTCGAGGTGAGCGCTTGCCTTTTCGCGAGAGGTGAAGAGACCGGTACACTCGAACACCACATCGACCCTGTGCTGGCGCCAGGGAAGCTCGGCCGGGTTACGGATCGCGGACACGGCAATCGGATCGCCATTGACCACTAGACGATCTTCGCCGACCTCGATTTTTGCGTCGAAATGGCCGTGAACGCTGTCGTACTGCAAAAGGTGGGCATTCATCGCCGAGCTGCCGAGGTCATTGATCGCCACGACCTGCATATGTTCGCGGTAGCTTGAGCTGTAAAGAGCGCGAAGAACATTGCGTCCGATACGACCGAAGCCGTTGATGGCGATGCGAATAGTCATAAATGGGTCCTGATGGGAATTTGTTGTGGGAATGACAAGATTATTCCTGTCAGAATAGAAATCAAGCCCGTATCCACGTTGTTTTGTTGATAAAACCAAAGATTAATATGCAGGAGTGATGGCATGCACCCGCGGATTCAAGAGGTTACCGAACGTTTGATCGAGCGCAGCCGGCCAACCCGGCAGCGCTACCTTGCCCAGATGGCCGGCGCGGCGAGCGATGGGCCTCAGCGTGGCAGACTCCAATGCGCCAACTTCGCACATGGTGTGGCGGGTTGTGCATCCGCTGGCGACAAGCAGAAGCTGCGCCTGATGGACGAGGCCAGCGTGGCGATCGTCTCGGCCTACAACGACATGCTGTCTGCGCACCAGCCGTACGAGCACTTTCCTGAAATCATCAAGCAGGCGTTGCGTGACGTCGGTTCGGTCGGACAATTCGCCGGCGGCGTGCCGGCCATGTGCGACGGCGTCACCCAGGGCGAGGCGGGGATGGAGCTGAGCCTGGCCAGCCGTGAAGTGATCGCTATGGCCACTGCCATCGCGCTGTCACACAACATGTTCGATGCGGCGCTCTACCTGGGTATTTGCGACAAGATCATCCCGGGCCTGATGATCGGCGCCTTGCGCTTCGGTCATCTGCCGGCGGTATTCGTGCCTGGCGGGCCGATGCCATCGGGCATTCCCAACAAGCAGAAGGCCGAGGTTCGTCAGCGTTACGCCGAAGGCAAGGCCAGCCGCGAGGAGCTGCTAGAGTCGGAAATGCTTTCCTATCACAGCCCCGGCACCTGCACCTTCTACGGCACGGCGAACACCAATCAGGTGGTGATGGAAATCATGGGCCTGCACTTGCCGGGCTCGTCCTTCGTCAATCCCTACACGCCGCTGCGTGACGAGCTCACCCGCGAGGCGGCGCGCCAGGTGACTCGCCTGACGCCGCAGTCCGGCAACTACCTGCCGCTGTGCAAGATCGTCGACGAAAAGGCGATCATCAATTCGGTGGTGGCACTCAATGCCACCGGTGGTTCAACCAACCACACGCTGCATATTCCCGCATTTGCCCAAGCCGCCGGCATTCAGCTGACCTGGCAAGACATGGCTGACATTTCAGCGGTGACGCCGACCTTGGCGAAGGTTTATCCCAATGGGCAGGCGGACGTGAACCATTTCCATGCATGCGGCGGCGTGCCGTTCATGGTTCGCACGTTACTCGACGCCGGCTTGCTGCATGAGGACGTTTACACGGTCGTGGGTCAGGGGTTGAAGCGCTACACCCAGGAACCTTTCCTTGAAGGCGATGCGCTGGTTTGGAAGGAAGGTCCGGCTAACAGCCTCGACGAAGCGATCTTGCGCCCGGTTGAACGTGCCTTCTCTCCCGAAGGCGGCCTGCGTGTGCTGGAGGGCAACCTCGGCCGTAGCGTGACCAAGATATCGGCGGTCGCACCGGAGCACCGCGTGGTTGAGGCGCCGGCTCGAGTGTTCAGCGACCAGAGCGAACTGGCCCAGGCGTTCATGAACGGCGAGCTAGAAAAAGATTTCGTTGCCGTGGTGCGCTTCCAAGGACCCAAGGCCAACGGCATGCCGGAGCTGCATAAGCTGACGCCGTTCCTCGGTGTCTTGCAGGATCGCGGCCACAAGGTGGCGTTGGTTACCGACGGTCGCATGTCTGGCGCGTCGGGCAAGGTGCCGGCAGCCATTCACGTCAGCCCCGAGGCGCTCGATGGTGGACCGCTGTGCCGCTTGCGTGACGGTGATGTCATCCGGGTCGACGGCGAGACGGGCGAGTTGCGCGTACTGGTTGATCAGGTTGAGTTCGATAGCCGTGAGCCTGTGACGGCGCCCAGTGATCTGGGGATCGGCTGTGGTCGCGAACTGTTCGGTTTCATGCGGGCGGCCTTCAGTCCGGCTGAGAAAGGCGCGAGTGCGTTTACCGAAGGGCTGGAGGTGCTCAAGTGACGGCACTGGTAGGCGATATTGGCGGCACCAATGCCCGCTTCGCGCTCTGGCGCGACCAGCGAGTCGAGTCGGTGCGGGTGCTGCCGACCGTTGAGTATCCGCGTCCGGAAGACGCCATTCGTGCTTACCTGCACGGTGTCGGTCAGAGTGTCGAGGCGCTTCAGGCGGTTTGCTTGGCCTGTGCCGGGCCGGTTTCTGGCGATGAGTTCGCATTCACGAACAATCACTGGCGTCTGAGCCGCAAGGCTTTTTGCGAAGATCTTGGGCTGAGCGATCTGCTGCTAATTAACGATTTCACGGCCATGGCGCTGGGCATGACCCGCCTGCGCGATGGCGAACTGATCGAGGTGTGCCCCGGGCAGTCCGAGGCGGGCCGTGCACGCCTGGTCATCGGACCCGGCACCGGGCTCGGAGTCGCCACATTGTTGCCATTGGCAGATGGAGACTGGCGAGCGCTGCCGGGGGAAGGCGGGCACGTCTGCCTGCCGATCGGCACGACCCGTGAGGCCGCATTGTGGGCGCACCTGCATGAAAAGCTCGGTCATGTGAATGCCGAGGCGATCCTCAGCGGGGGCGGGTTGTTGGAGCTCTATCGAGCCAGTTGCGCGCTCGATGGTGAGGCGCCTCGTCTGACTACACCCGCCGAGGTTACCGCCGCTGCGCTGGCGGGCGATGCATACGCCGAGGCGGTGCTGGAACAATTTTGTGCCTGGCTGGGTCGGATCGCCGGTGACAACGTGCTGACGACTGGCGCACGCGGCGGTGTCTACATTGCCGGGGGCATCGTGCCGCGCTTCGTCGAGTTCTTCGCGCGCAGCGGCTTTAGCCAACGTTTTCGCGACAAGGGCTGCATGAGCCGGTACTTTGACGACGTTCCGGTCTGGGTGGTGACAGCCGAATACCCGGGACTGGAAGGCGCAGGCGTTGCCTTGCAGCAATTGTTGAGGGACACACCGGGCGAGCGCTGAGCCGCATCGAAACGAGAACAAGAGAAGGGACGCAGAGTGAACCAGGCCGGACGATCCATTTTGCTGGTCGATGACGACCAGGAAATTCGCGAACTGTTGGACACCTACCTCAGCCGATCTGGCTTTCAGGTGCGCACCGTGGCCGATGGCGCGCAGTTTCGCGAGGCGATGGCCGACGATCCGGCCGATCTGGTCATTCTCGACGTGATGCTGCCGGATGAAGATGGCTTCAGTCTTTGCCGCTGGGTTCGGGGTCACCAACGTCTGGCCCAGATGCCGATCATCATGCTGACCGCCAGTTCCGATGAGACCGATCGGGTCATCGGGCTGGAGCTGGGGGCCGACGATTACCTGGGCAAGCCTTTCAGTCCTCGTGAGTTGCTGGCACGAATCAAGGCGCTGCTTCGCCGCGTCAACTTCGGCCAGGAGCGCACTGGCGACGTGCTCGCATTCGACGAGTGGCGGCTGGATATGGTCAGCCACCGGTTGTTTCATCAGGACGGGGAAGAGGTGTTGCTGTCCGGCGCTGATTTTGCATTGTTGAAACTCTTTCTCGATCATCCGCAACAGATTCTCGACCGCGACACCATTGCCAATGCCACGCGCGGTCGTGAAGTGCTGCCGCTTGAGCGCATCGTCGACATGGCGGTCAGTCGCCTGCGCCAACGGCTGCGCGACACCGGCAAGTGCCCTCGATTGATCCGTACCGTTCGCGGTAGTGGTTACCTACTCGCCGCCCAGGTTGCGCCGCATCATGACTCGCTTGGCTAAGCGCCGATGGTTGCCCGTGCCGCGCTCGCTGCTCGGCCGGATGCTCTTTCTGACACTGCTGGTCGTGCTGGTGGCGCAGGCGTTGTCGAGTTTCATCTGGGTGTCGCAGCTGCGTGCAAGCCAGATGGAAGGCTTGCTGACCAGTGCTCGAAGCCTGGCGCATTCCATGTCCGCCAGCGTCAGCTATTTCCGCTCGCTGCCGCTGGGCTATCGACCGCTGGTGCTCGATCAATTGCGCAGCATGGGCGGTACGCGCTTCTTCGTATCGCTGAATGACAAACCTTTGGACATGCGGATCCTGCCGCCGACCGAGCGCAAGCAGGCGGTGCTGGCGGAGGTGGACGCCGTGCTTCGCGAGCGCCTCGGCAACGACGCGGACATGTCGGTCAACTTCGTCAGCCCCAATGATCTGCGCATTTTCAACGGCGGGCTGAAGCTCGACGAGTTGCCGCGATCCTGGGCGCATTACGCGCTGAGTCTGGAACCCCTGAATCCACCCGTGCTGGTGACGCAAATTCAAATCGCGCCTGGCGAGTGGCTGTATCTCGCGTCGCTGATGCCGGCGCCCTACGTCAGCCTGGAAGACGAGGGCATCCCGAACCAGCAGCTCTGGTTCATCTTTCTCACTACCAGCTTTCTGTTGTTGTTCATCGGCATTCTTGTGCACTGGCAGAGCCGCCCGCTCAAGCGACTGGCGCAGGCGGCGCGGGAGATGTCGCTGGGCAGCGAAGTGGAGCTGCTGCCCGAGGCGGGCGGCAGCGAGGTGGTAGAGGTCAGCCGGGCATTCAACAGTATGCGCGAGCGCATCGGGCGTTACCTGACCGAGCGCGCCCAGCTGTTCAGCGCTATCTCCCATGACCTGCGCACGCCGATCACCCGGTTGCGTTTGCGAGTGGAGTTGTTGGAGAGCCAAACTCTGCAAGACAAGTTCAGCCGTGATCTCGATGAACTCGAATTGCTGGTCAAGGGCGCATTGCAATGCGTCAAGGACACCGACATCCATGAAAACATCGAGCCGCTGGATCTGAACCTACTACTCGATTGCGTCACCGAACCTTACCTCGCGCCCGCTGGCAACGGCCAAGTCACGGTGCACGGCCAGGCGGTCTCGCCCTATGCCGGCAAGCCGCTGGCGCTCAAGCGCTGTATCGGCAACTTGCTGGATAACGCGCTGAAATATGGCGAGCGAGCGCACCTGCGTATCGACGATGACGGCGAGACCTTTGTGCTGCATGTCGACGATGAGGGGCCCGGCGTTCCGCAGGCGTGGCTGCAGCAGGTCTTCGAGCCGAATTTTCGGCTGGCGGCCAAGCAGCCTGGGTATGGCCTCGGTCTCGGCATCGCACGCAACATCGCACATGCCCATGGCGGGGAAATCGGCCTGCGCAATCTTCCAGAGGGTGGGCTTCGCGTGACCTTGAGCCTGCCGCGACATGCTGAGTGAGCCGCCTCCAATCAACGCTTGTTGCGGTCGTTACACAGGCAGCCGCTTTGTAACCAAGCGGTGACCATTCGCTATCCCTTCGTTACCTGCCGCTCTCTCTGGCGCGCCTAGAATCGGTGCAGCGCAAGCAGAGACTTGCACCGAAAACAAAAAGAAAAAGGAAGACAAATGAACACGATCCATCGTCTGGTTACCGCTGTTTCCCTCGCTTCTCTCGTTCCCTTCGCTCACGCCGGTGAGGTCGAAGTTCTGCATTGGTGGACTTCTGGAGGTGAGAAGCGCGCCGCCGATACGCTGCAGCGACTTGTCGAAGAGCAAGGCCATACCTGGAAGGATTTCGCTGTCGCCGGTGGCGGTGGTGAGGCCGCCATGACGGTGCTCAAGACGCGCGCCGTCTCCGGTAACGCACCGGCTGCCGCTCAGATCAAAGGGCCCGATATTCAGGAGTGGGGCGAACTGGGCCTGCTGACCGATCTGAACGATGTGGCCGAGCAGGCCAAATGGGATGAGCTGCTCCCCAAGCAGGTCTCGACTGCAATGAAGTACGACGGTGACTACGTGGCGGTGCCGGTCAACGTACACCGGGTCAACTGGCTGTGGATCAACCCCGACGTCTTCGAGAAAGCCGGTGCGAAGCCGCCGCACAGCCTCGATGAGTTTTTCGCTGCTGCGGACAAGCTCAAAGCCGCCGGCTTCATGCCCCTGGCTCATGGCGGCCAGCCTTGGCAGGACGGCACCGTTTTCGAAGATCTGGCATTGGCGGTCCTCGGTCCGGAGGACTTTCGCAAGGCGTTCGTCGATCTGGACCGTGATGTGCTAACCGGCGACAAAATGGTCGAGGCGTTCGCCGCGCTGAAAAAGCTGCGCAGCTACGTCGACAACAACGCCGCGGGCCGCGACTGGAACAGCGCCACCGCGATGGTCATGAACGGCAAGGCCGGCATGCAAATCATGGGTGACTGGGCCAAGAGCGAGTGGAGCGCGGCGAACAAGATCGCTGGTGACGATTACCAATGTCTACCGTTCCCCGGTACCGAGGGCAGCTTTGCCTACAACATCGACTCGTTGGCGATGTTCAAGCTCAGCAATGACGAGGATCGCCAGGCGCAGAAGGATCTGGCACGGACGGTTCTGGAGCCTGAGTTCCAGCAGTTCTTCAACCAGAACAAGGGCTCAATCCCCGTGCGTCTGGACCAGGACATGAGCGAATTCGACGTCTGCGCCCAGCAGTCGATGAAAGACTTCAAGGACTCTGCGCAAGGTCCGGGTCTGGTACCGAGTCTGGCGCACGGCATGGCGGCCTCCAGCTATGTGCAGGGTGCGGTGTTCGACGTGGTCACCAACTTCTTCAACGATCCGTCTGCCGATCCGAAGAAAGCGGCGCAGCAACTGGCTGCGGCGATTCAGGCAGTTCAATAGCGTATTGGCCGCTTCGGCGGCCTTTTTTCCTGACGCATCGAACCTCACGGCCAGCCCCTCGACTGGTCGTGACGGGCAAGTCGTGCCCATGAACAACGATTGGAGCCGCTTTATGGATCCTGTACCCCCACGGAGCCAGACATGAGCTCAACTGCTGTCTTCACCAAAGCCTCACCGCTGGATGCCTTGCAGAACTGGCTGCCCAAACTGGTGTTGGCGCCGAGCATGCTGATCGTGCTGGTCGGGTTCTACGGTTACATCTTCTGGACGTTCCTGCTCTCGTTTACCAACTCGCGTTTCATGCCCAGCTACAAATGGGTTGGGCTGGCGCAATACGAACGTCTCTGGAGCAACGACCGCTGGTGGGTGGCCAGTAAAAACCTGCTGGTGTTCGGCGGGTTGTTCATCACTATTAGCCTAGTCATCGGCGTACTGCTGGCGGTGCTGCTGGATCAGCGCATTCGCCGCGAAGGCTTCATTCGCACCGTCTACCTATACCCCATGGCCTTGTCGATGATCGTCACCGGTACGGCCTGGAAGTGGCTGCTCAATCCGGGGCTCGGGATCGACAAGATGCTGCGCGATTGGGGCTGGGAAGGGTTTCGCTTCGACTGGCTGGTCGATCCTGACCGCGTCGTCTATTGCCTGGTAATCGCCGCAGTCTGGCAAGCTTCCGGCTTTGTCATGGCGCTCTTTCTTGCCGGTTTGCGTGGTGTCGATCAATCCATCGTTCGGGCTGCGCAGATCGACGGGGCGAGCCTGCCGAGTATCTATCTGCGAATCATTCTGCCGAGTCTGAGGCCGGTGTTCTTCAGCGCCTTGATGATCCTCGCGCATATTGCGATCAAGGCATTCGATCTCGTGGCGGCAATGACTGCGGGCGGCCCAGGCTATGCCTCTGATCTGCCGGCGATGTTCATGTACGCCCATACCTTCACCCGCGGGCAGATGGGGCTAGGCGCGGCCAGTGCGATTCTCATGCTCGGTGCGGTGATGGCGATCGTCGTGCCCTATCTCTATTCGGAACTGAGGAACAAGCGCCATGACTAGCCTCGTAGGGCGAAAGCGCCTGACATTCAGCCGGGTGGCGATCTACGCGACGCTGTTGGTGGCGGTGGCGATGTATCTGGTGCCGCTGGTGGTCATGCTGCTGACCAGCTTCAAGACGCCCGATGACATCCGGACCGGCAACCTGTTGTCGTGGCCGGATGTGATGACGGTCATCGGCTGGGTCAAAGCCTGGGACGCGGTTGGAGGCTATTTCTGGAACTCGGTAAAGATCACCGTGCCCGCCGTAATCATCTCCACGCTGCTTGGCGCGCTCAATGGCTACGTGCTGGCGATGTGGCGCTTTCGCGGGTCGCAGCTGTTCTTCGGCTTGCTGCTGTTCGGATGCTTTCTACCGTTCCAGGTGATCCTGCTGCCGGCGTCCTTCACGCTGGGCCAACTCGGCCTGGCCAACACGACGCCGGGGCTGGTGTTGGTGCATCTGGTCTACGGCCTGGCCTTCACGACGCTGTTCTTCCGCAACTTCTACGTCAGCGTGCCGGACGCCCTGATTCGCGCCGCACGGCTGGACGGGGCGGGGTTCTTCACGATCTTCGGCAGGATTCTGCTGCCCATGTCCATCCCGACCATCATGGTCTGCCTGATCTGGCAGTTCACTCAGATCTGGAACGACTTTCTGTTCGGTGTGGTGTTCGCCAGTGGCGATACCCAGCCGATTACCGTGGCGCTGAACAACCTGGTCAACACCAGCACGGGCGCCAAGGAATACAACGTCGATATGGCTGCGGCGATGATCGCCGGGCTGCCAACGCTGGTGGTGTACATCCTCGCCGGCAAGTATTTCCTGCGCGGGCTTACGGCCGGCGCGGTCAAGGGTTAGGAGAACGACCATGGCTGCACTTGAACTCAGCAACGTTCGCAAGAGCTACGCCGGAAGCAACAATGACACCCTGAAGGATATCGACCTGAAGATTGGCGATGGAGAATTCCTGATCCTTGTTGGCCCTTCGGGTTGCGGCAAATCAACCTTGATGAACTGCATCGCCGGGCTGGAGGACATCACGGGGGGCGAGATTCGCGTCGATGGCGCTGACATCAGTACCGCCAGTCCCAAGGATCGGGACATCGCCATGGTGTTCCAGTCCTATGCGCTGTATCCGACCATGACGGTGCGGGAGAACATCGCCTTTGGCCTGAAGATGCGCAAGGTGCCGGCGGCCAAGATTGAAGAGGAAGTGTCGCGCGTTGCCCAGTTGCTACAGATCGAGCACCTTCTGGAGCGTAAGCCCTCGCAGCTGTCCGGCGGTCAGCAGCAGCGTGTGGCCATGGGTCGCGCATTGGCGCGGCGGCCGAAGATTTATCTATTCGATGAGCCGTTGTCCAACCTCGACGCAAAACTGCGGGTCGAGATGCGCACGGAGATCAAGTTGATGCATCAGCGATTGAAGACGACGACGGTCTATGTCACTCACGATCAGATCGAGGCGATGACGCTCGGCGACAAGGTCGCGGTGATGAAAGATGGTGTCGTCCAGCAGTTCGGGACGCCGAAGGACATTTATAACAACCCGGCCAACCTATTCGTGGCGAGTTTCATCGGTTCGCCGCCGATGAACTTCGTGCCGCTGCGCTTGAGCAAGCAGAGCGGTGGCTGGAGTGCGCTGCTGGAAAGCGGTCAGGATCGCTGCGAACTACCGCTGAAGCTTGCCGACGGCGAATCGCTGGAAGGGCGGGATGTGATTCTGGGTATCCGGCCCGAGCAAATCGGTATTGGTGCCGCAGGTGATTTGCCTTCGTTGCGAGCGGAGGTGCAGGTGATCGAGCCGACCGGGCCGGACACCATGATCTTCGTAAGCCTCAACCAGACCAAGGTATGTTGCCGCCTGGCACCGGACGCGGCGCCTAACCCCGGAGAAACATTGACGCTGCAGTTCGAGCCGGACAAGGTCCTGCTGTTCGACGCGCAGACGGGTGAGCGGTTGGGCGTCGCGCCGGGGAATGGAGCGGCGGGGCGCAACGGAACGGTCACACGGCTGGTTGCTCGCTGAGAGGGCGCTTTGCTCGGATGAAAAAAGCCCGGTGGGGGGGTGTCTGCGTACCGGCGCCGAACGCGTCCAGATGTTATTCATGCATTGCTCCAGCGGTTGCAGCGAACACCGCTGGGCATGACGACTCGAACCGCAGTGAGCATGAGGCTGACATGCGGGTCGGAAAGGAGAGCCTTCACCGGCTCAATCCAACGGCAGTAACAACAATAAGAGCTAATTGGAGCGGATATGAAAAAAACCACACGCCTGGGTCTCGCGGTAGCGCTGGGCAGTCTCGCCATTCCGTTTACCGTTCAGGCACTGGATTTCAATGGTTACGTGCGCAGTGGCATTGGAGAATCGAGCGGTAGCGATTCGCAAGCCTGTTTCCAGTTGCCTGGAGCCCCGTCCAAGTATCGCCTCGGCAACGAGTGCGAACAGTATGCGGAGCTGGGTTTGAGGCAGGACTTGTTCACGCTCGACGATGGTTCGGTGCTGAGCGTGGAGGGCATGGCGGCGCTCTACAACGAATATGACCATACGCCGAAATTCACCGGCGACCATGGTTGGGCGAGGTTGGTGCAGGCCTATGCCGAATGGAGCAAGGTGCCGGCACTCAACGGAGGTTCGCTGTGGGCAGGGCGACGTTTCTATAAGCGAAATGACATCCACATCTCCGATTTCTACTACTGGAACCAGAGCGCCACTGGTGCCGGCATCGAGGATATGGAGATCGGCGGGCTGAAATACAGCTACGCCTTTTCACGCAAGGACAGCGTGTTCCAGGACAACTACATCAATCGCCACGATTTCAACGTCGGCGGCTTCGACAGCAATCCGGGCGGCGAACTGGAGTTCGGTGTCAGCTATATCGACGAGCCGGACCGTGACGATGCCAACAGTGGCTGGGCCGTTACCGTGCAGCACAAGCAGATCGGGTTCCTGGGAGGCAGCAATACCTTGGCCGTTCAGTACGGCGAAGGGCCAGGCACGGGTCTTGGGTATACCGGCGACGTGACGCTGGGCAGCAGCGACACGAGCTGGCGAGTGGTCGAGTTCTTCGACTGGCAAGTGACGCCGCGTTTCGGTGGGCAGTTCCAGGCGGTGTACCAAAAGGACAAGCGCCAGAACGGTGGCGATCAGGACTGGATATCGGTTGGCGTGCGCCCGGTCTATGCCTTGACTGAGCAATTCAAGCTGGTCGCCGAAGTCGGACATGATCAGATCGACGCACCGGAAGGCACCCGAAAGCTAACCAAATTCACTGTGGCTCCGACCTGGTCACCGGCAGGTCCTGAGTTCTGGGCTCGTCCGGAGGTGCGCCTGTATTACACCTATGCTCAGTGGAACGACGCGGCGCAGGATGCGGCCAATCTGATGGCTGCTGGCTCCGCGCTGTCGGACACCGGCGCTTTCGGCGGCGATCAGCATGGGTCGAACTTTGGCGTGCAGGTCGAATACTGGTGGGACTGATCACGCTGATAGCCTGATTTTGTTAGAACCTCTGGGTGAAGAGGGCTTCTACTGACCCGAGCGGTAGAGTCCTCAACTGAACCGGAGGTGGCTTTGAGCGACAAGGCGAAGAACCCTTGCATCAGCGTTTGTAAGCTCAAGGACGACATCTGCATTGGCTGCGGACGCAGCCGGGACGAGATGAAGGCCTGGAAGGGCATGAAAAACAAGGAACGCAAGGCGGTCAACGAGTTGGCCGCCGAGCGGCTGAAAGCGCTGGGGAAGGCAAGGAAGAAAAAGAAGTGATCAGCTCTCTTCAGTTGGATAACGGGTCGCCATCAGACTTTCCTTGATCTTTCGCAGGTGTGGCTGGAAATCGACACCCCGGCGCAAGGTCACGCCAGCGGCCAGCGCGTCGAGCACGGTCAGTTGAATGATCCGTGAGGTCATCGGCATATAGATGTCGGTGTCTTCAGGCAGTGGTATGTCCAGGCTCAGCGTGCAGACCCTGGCCAGTTGGGAATCCGCAGCAGTCATTCCCAGCACCGAAGCACCATTGTCGCGTGCGATCGTTGCGGCCTCCACCAGTTCGCGGGTACGCCCGGTATAGGAAATGATCACGAAAAGATCCCCGGTATGCGCTACCGACGCCAGCATGCGCTGCATGAGCACGTCGCTGTGGGCGGTCACCGGAAGGTTGAAGCGAAAGAATTTGTGCTGTGCATCCAGCGCGACGGATGCAGAGGCGCCGAGTCCGAAGAAATGAATCTGGCGTGCCTGAATCATCAAGTCTACGGCGTGGCTGATAGCCTGAGGGTCGATAGCCTGACAGGCGCTGTCGAGCGAAGCGATAGTGCTGCCGAAGATTTTTCGTGTATAGGCTTCTGGGCCGTCGTCGGCCTCCACTGCGCGACTGACATAGGCAGCGCCGCTCGCCAGGCTCTGAGCCAGTTGGATCTTGAGTGCGGGATAACCTGCTGCGCCGAACGAACGGCAGAAGCGGTTTACCGTAGGCTCACTGACCTTGGCCGTCTGGGCCAGCGCCGCAATGCTGTAACGAGTGGCCTGCTGCGGGTCGCTCAGTATCACCTCCGCGACTTTCCGCTCCGCTTTGTTCAGCTCGTCGAGCTGATTTTTTATCTGTTCCAAGAGATTTTTCATGCGATCCATGTCTCTTCTTTCAAGGGGTCGCGCCTTCAGCTCTTCAAAAAGCTGATACGAGGCGCGAAAAAATCGGGTTATGTTGTTTTAATGACAACATTATCTGCTTAAACTGCACTTACAAAACCTGTAACGCAGCCTAATTTGGTTAATACAAAAACATGCCTGCTATTACCGTTGACGCAACTACCTTTGCTTTGTTCGGCGCCTTAGGCGACCTGGCGCTGCGCAAGCTGTTTCCGGCACTTTACCAGCTGGATCGAGCGGGACTCCTCAACAGCGATACGCGCATATTGGCGCTTTCTCGCGATAAAGGAGAGCCTTCGGCTCATCTGGAGCGGATTGATCAGGCGTTACGCCGATACATTCCTGCCGCGCAGCTGGACGAAACGGCGCTCTCGCGGTTTCAAGCGCGGCTGGAGTACATCACGATGGACTTCCGCAGCGCCCAGGACTACGCAGCGCTGGCCGAAACGGTGTCGCGCGACATGCCGCTGATCGCCTATTTTGCTACGCCGGCGGCGGTTTATGGCGCGATATGCGAGCACCTCGCGGCGGTCGGACTGGCTGAGCAGACCCGCGTGGTGCTGGAAAAGCCGATCGGCCATGATCTCGAATCATCTCGGGTGGTTAACGACGCGGTTGCGCAATATTTTCCCGAAACGCGTATCTACCGGATCGACCACTATCTAGGCAAGGAGACGGTCCAGAACCTGATTGCGCTGCGCTTCGCCAACAGCTTGTTCGAGACGCAGTGGAACCAGCATCACATCTCGCACGTCGAGATCACCGTCGCGGAAACCGTCGGTATCGAAGGGCGTTGGGGCTATTTCGATCAGGCCGGACAGCTGCGCGACATGATTCAAAACCATCTGTTGCAGCTGCTGTGCCTGATTGCGATGGACCCGCCAAGCGACCTCACCGCCGACAGCATTCGCGATGAGAAAGTAAAGGTGCTCAAGGCGTTGGCGCCGATCACGCCGGAGCGTCTGGGTAAACAAGTGGTGCGCGGTCAGTATGTGGCTGGCTCGGTCGGCGGCAAGGCTGTGCCGGGCTATCTGGAAGAGGAAAACTCTAACGCCGAAAGCAGCACCGAAACCTTCGTCGCGCTGCGTGCCGATATCTGCAACTGGCGCTGGTCCGGTGTGCCGTTCTATCTGCGGACCGGCAAGCGCATGGGCGAAAAGGTTTCGCAGATTGTCATCCATTTCAAGGAACCGCCGTTCTACATCTTCGCGCCTGAGCAACGTTCACTGATCAGCAACCGCTTGATCATCCGCTTGCAGCCGGATGAAGGCATCTCGCTGCAGGTTATGACCAAAGAGCAAGGGCTCGATAAGGGCATGCATCTTCGTAGCGGGCCGTTGCAGCTGAACTTCTCCGAGACTTACAAGAGTTCGCGGATTCCGGATGCATACGAGCGCCTGCTGCTCGAAGTGATGCAAGGCAATCAGAACCTGTTCGTTCGCAAGGATGAGATCGAGTACGCCTGGAAATGGTGCGATCAACTCATCGACGGCTGGTCGCGCCTTGGCGATGCGCCGAAGGCTTATCCTGCTGGGTCCTGGGGCCCGGTCGCGTCCGTTGCCCTGATTACACGTGATGGGAGGTCCTGGTATGGCGATCTCTGAACTGGAACTGCCGTCGGGGGTGGTTGCCCATAGCCTGCCCGATCCCGACCAGTTGGCGCAGGTATTGGCTGACCGCGTTGCCGGGGCGCTGAGTTACGCTGTCGATACTCACGGCAGCGCTAGCCTGGTGATATCGGGTGGACGCAGCCCGATCGCGTTCTTCGAAGCATTGTCGACGCGTCGGCTGGACTGGGCGAAGGTGCAGGTCAGCCTCGCTGACGAACGCTGGGTCGATGTCGACGACCCCGACAGTAACGAAGGTCTGGTGCGGCGCCATCTGTTGCAGAACGCCGCGGCTGATGCGCAGCTGCTCGGCCTTTATCAGCCGGCCGAAACGCTGGAGCAGGCCGCGCAGTTGGCGAATCATCGATTGGCTGACCTCAGCCAGCCTATCGATGTGCTGGTGCTAGGCATGGGTAATGATGGGCATACCGCTTCGTTGTTTCCTAACAGCCCATTGTTGGAGCAAGGGCTTGAGCCCAGCGGCAGGGATCGTTGCCTGCCGATGCTCGCGCCCACTCCGCCGATGCAGCGCCTCAGCATGACCTACCCGTTGCTGGCATCTGCTCGGGTTCAGTGTCTGGCGATCCAGGGCTCGTCCAAGCTGGAGACGCTGCGTCAGGCAATGCGCCTCGAAACCATGCAAATGCCCATCCGTGCATTCCTGCGTTCCCCTCTAGAGATCTATTGGTGCCCCTGAGGCCCGAGGACTTTCCATGACCATGGACCAAAAAAACGCACTGATCGAAAAGATCTGTACCGAAGCGCGCATCCTTCCGGTAATCACCATCGGCAGCGAAGAGCAGATCCTGCCGCTGGCCGACGCGCTCGCTGCAGGCGGACTGACAGCACTCGAGATCACCTTGCGCTCGAAACATGGGCTCACCGCCATCCGCCGGTTGCGTGAGGAGCGACCCGACCTCTGTGTGGGGGCTGGCACGGTACTCGACAAACGCATGATGGACGACGTCGAAGCAGCGGGTGCGCAGTTCATCGTCTCGCCGGGCTGCACGGACGAGCTGCTTGAAGCAGGCGTCAACTGTTCCGTACCGCTGCTGGCCGGGATCAGCAACGCATCGGACATCATGCGTGGTTATGCACTTGGTTATCGCCGCTTCAAACTATTTCCCGCTGAAATATGCGGAGGCGTCGCTGCCATCAAGGCGCTTGGCGGTCCCTTCGCTGATGTGCGCTTCTGCCCGACCGGAGGCGTCAACGCTGCCAATGCCGCCCAGTATCTGGCGCTCCCCAATGTAATGTGTGTAGGCGGCACCTGGATGATCGACGGGGCAGCGCTGAAGAACGGCGATTGGGCCAGCATTCAGCAAGCCACGGCTGATGCGCTAGCTGCGCTGGATAAACGCTAAGCCGCCTGACCGCACGGCGCGCCACGCTCCGTGCGCGCCTGGTTCTGGCTGCTAAGCTTCCTAGTGCTTTGGCGAATCGGTACGCGTATAGTGCGCGGCCTTTCAATCGGAACTGCCACACCGGGAGGTGCCTAGATGACCGAACACGAAGATACGACCCCTCATATTGCCCACGGCGAAAAGCTGCAGAAGGTTCTGGCCCGCCTTGGTCTGGCCTCGCGCCGCGACGTGGAAAGCTGGATTGCCGCTGGCCGAGTCAAGGTTAACGGCACGATCGCAACCCTCGGACAGCGTGTCGATCTGCATGATGCGATCGCCGTCGATGGCCGTCTGCTCAAGCGCGAAGAAGCCACCGAGGTGGTCCGCCGCGTCCTGATTTACAACAAGCCGGACGGCGAGATTTGCACCCGCGACGATCCAGAAGGGCGTCCGACCGTGTTTGATCGCTTGCCCCGTCCGAAAGAGGGGCGCTGGATCAATATCGGACGCCTCGATATCAACACGACCGGCTTGCTGCTATTCACTACGGATGGCGAGCTGGCCAACCGTCTGATGCATCCGTCCTATGAGATGGATCGGGAATACGCGGTGCGGGTGCGCGGTGAGGTCGATGACGAGATGATCGAGCGCCTGAAAACGGGCGTCATGCTCGAAGACGGCCCGGCGCGTTTCACCGATATCCAGCAGGCACCCGGTGGCGAAGGCTTCAACCACTGGTACCACTGCGTGGTGATGGAGGGTCGTAACCGCGAGGTGCGCCGTCTGTGGGAATCGCAGGGGCTCGTCGTCAGCAGACTGAAGCGTGTGCGGTTCGGGCCGGTGTTCATGACTTCAGACCTGCCCATGGGGCGCTGGCGGGAGATGACTCAGAGCGAAGTCGACATCCTCAGCGAAGAGGTCGGTCTCAAGCCGGTGGCGTTGCCGGGAATGAAGGCCAAAACCAAGGACAAGCTCGACCGCATGCAGCGCAAGGTGGCCAAGCCTCTCGGGCGCGGCGAGCGACGTCCAAGAGTTTTGCGTTCGGCCCATGACGCTGATGTGCCGAGTGGCGGCGAAAAAGGACGTCGCTCGCGCGATGACCAGCCTGCACGCAAGCCACGTGATGCAGATGAGCGCAGCAAACCTGGCCGCGGCACCCCAGTGGCGGAGCGCCCGAGCACTGTTGGTCGCAATCGTGGCAAGCCATCGCCAGCCAAGCGCAATGGCCCGTCCAATACCGAGGGACAGCGTCCTGGTTTTGGACGCGGTGACCGTCCCAAGCGTCCGTGACGAATAGAGCTTGAAGCGATGAAGGGTGAGATCGTAGTGACCTCACCCTTTTTTCGTTTGGTTGCCCGTGATTTTTGCTATACAGCAGCAGCGGCTCTGATCCGGTTGCGGCCGTCGCGTTTGGCCTGGTAAAGCGCTTGGTCGGCTCGCAGCAGCAATTCTTCGTGAGATTCGTATGGGCGATAGGTCGCGCAACCGAGACTGGCCGACAGCCGAACCTGCTTTTCTCCGATGAGAAAGAAGAGGTTCTGAATGGCGGCTCGAATGCGTTCGGCTACGATGGCCGCTGCCTCGGGGCCGGTGCTGGATAGCACGAGCACGAACTCCTCGCCGCCAAACCGGAAAACCATATCGACGTTGCGCAGTTGTTCCTTGAGCAGCAGCGCTGTCGCTCTAAGCGCGGCGTCCCCAGCTTGATGTCCGTAGCGGTCGTTAAGATTCTTGAAATAATCCATGTCCAGCATGATGACCGACAGGGCTTGGCCATGGCGCCGGGACAGTTCGGCTTCCCGTGTCAGGCTTTGCTCCAGTGCTGCACGATTTCCCGTACCCGTCAGCGGGTCTTTGAGTGACGCTTGAATGGCACGCCGATACAGCAGCGCATTGCGCACCGGGAACAGCATGCAGTCAATTGCGCGTTCCAGCTCGCTCAGCGTCCACTCGCAAAAGGGCGCATGGTTGAACACGCGCAGCTCGCCGAGGCAATCACCTTGATTGGAAAGTGAATAGCTCATATCGAACTTCGTCGTCTCACCAAGCTGAAGGTGAAAGTCGGTGTCGGCGTGGCGGTAGCTAAGGGCACACGACGGGATCACATGATGGATTTCATCCAGGAAGAACTTCCATAGCCGATCGATTTCTAGACTGGTCTGCAAGCGTGCCGCTAGATTGTCCAGACTAAAAAGGTTGAGTCGTGGCGGAGAAAAGGTTTCGTTGACACTAATGTCCAGACGCCTTGCGCGGGCAGTCCCGATATCGACGGTGGTGTTGTTCTGCTTGTCTGCCAACATGAAAGGACCTCGGACGCAATCTGCGCTATTAGAAGTTCCATGCGAATTCAGTGCCAGAATGTAAAATCGTTATTTATCAGCAGGTTGCAAGTTTAACGCCTGCGCTGCGGTAATCATTTGCCAGCGAAACGGCAGGATGATGCCAATTTGGCATGCCTGCCGGTGCTGTTGCGACGGGAAACAGGCGCTATAGGCTAGTTCGAATCACTGAGCATCGAGTGCTTGCCCGTTGATGCCAGTGCTATCTGGCCCCATGAGGTAGAGATAGACCGGCATGATGTCGGCCGGTAAGGGATTGACGGCCGGATTCTCGCCGGGATAGGCCTTTGCACGCATGTCGGTGCGTGTCGCGCCCGGATTGATGCTGTTGCTGCGGATCGAGCCAGTGCCGTCGAGTTCATCCGCCAAGACCTGCATCAGTCCTTCGGTTGCAAACTTCGATACGGCGTAGCCTCCCCAGTAAGCCCTGCCTTTGCGCCCGACGCTGCTCGACGTGAAGATCACCGAGGCGTCATTTGCCAGTTTCAACAACGGCAACAGCGTGCTGGTGAGCATGAAGGCGGCGTTGACGTTAACTTGCATGACTCGCATGAAGTTATCGCCGGACAGCTGCTCGACCGGCGTACGTGGACCAACGATGCTCGCGTTATGCAGCAGGCCATCCAATCGACCGAACTCTCGTTCGACGGTCGCCGCGAGTTCGTCGTACTGATGCGGCAATGCGGTTTCAAGATTGAAAGGGATTACTGCTGGTTGCGGCCAGCCGGCGGCTTCGATTTCGTCGTATACCCGGTTGAGGTTTTCCTCGCTTTTACCCAGCAGCAGAACGGTTGCGCCGTGCGCCGCGTAGGCTTTGGCTGCAGCTTCGCCTATTCCGCGTCCGGCACCGGTGACCACGATGATCCGATCCTTGAGCAGGTCGGGGCGGGCTGAGTACTCGAACATCTGAAGCCTCATATACAGGATGTGGGCAGGCGCCCATCGATAGTTATCGAAAAAGAAGGTGGTCAGGCTTGAGCTGTTAATTAGTCCGCGCCGTGCGATCCAGCAAGGCACGCAGTTCCAGAGGATGGTCGACAACCACGTCCGCGCCCCAGGTGTCGGGATTGTCATCGGGATGGATATAGCCATAACGCACCGCGGCCGTGCGACTACCTGCCGCGCGTCCTGATTCGATATCGCGCAGGTCATCGCCAACGAACAGTACGGTGGACGGATCGAGATCCAGCTGACTGCATGCCAGAAGCATCGGCTCTGGGTCGGGCTTGCTCTTGCTGACATGATCTGGGCAGACAAGCACGGCAGAGCGCGATGCGAGACCTAGCTGATGCATGATTGGCTCAGCGAAACGCAACGGCTTATTGGTGACGACTCCCCAGATCAGGTTCGCTTGCTCAATATCGATCAGCAGTTCCGACATGCCGTCGTAGAGCTGACTTTCGACCGCGCAATGGTGCTGATAGCGATCCAGAAACTCGAGTCGCAACGACTCGAATTCATCCGATAGTGGATCGACGTCGAAGGCGCTGAGCACCATCGCCCGGGCTCCACCTGAAACGACATCGCGCACGTCTTGGTCAGGAACTCGAGCGAGGCCTCGTGCCAGGCGCATCGCCTGTGCGACAGCGATGAAGTCCGGAGCGGTATCGAGCAGCGTACCGTCCATGTCGAATAACACCGCGCGCAAACGCATCACGCCTCCCGGAGTGTCTGGATCATATAGTTCACATCTACATCCGGTGACAGCTTGTAGTGTTTCGTCAGCGGGTTGTAGGTCAGGCCTATGATGTCTTTGACTGCAAGTCCGACATCACGGCTCCAAGCCCCCAATTCCGACGGGCGAATGAACTTGCGATAGTCGTGGGTGCCACGCGGCAATAATTGCAGCATGTATTCGGCGCCGATGATGGCAAATGCGTAGGCCTTCGGGTTGCGGTTGATGGTCGAAAAGAATACCTGTCCGCCAGGTTTTACCATTTTGTAGCAGGCCCGGATGACCGAGGCGGGGTCGGGTACGTGTTCGAGCATTTCCAAGCATGTCACGACATCGAATTGCTCCGGCATCTCCTCGGCTAACGCCTCGGCGGTGATCTGCCGGTAATCAACATCCAGGCCTGATTCGAGTAGGTGCAGCCTGGCAACGGAAAGTGGAGCCTCGCCCATGTCGATTCCCATCACCGTGGCGCCGCGCAGGGCCATGGCCTCGCTGAGAATCCCTCCGCCGCAGCCGACGTCCAGAACACGCTTGCCTGCCAGCGAGATGTGCTCGTCGATCCAGTTGACCCTAAGCGGATTGATTTCATGCAGCGGCTTGAACTCGCTTTCGCGGTCCCACCAGCGGTGGGCGAGTGCTTCGAATTTAGCGATTTCGGCGTGGTCGACGTTGCTCATGATCTGTTCCGTTTGAAAGCTTGGATGAGAGGCTTGTCCGAGTTGCTGATGTTGCCAGCTTCGGTCAGCAAAAAAGCTCTGATGGCGCGCTTCGTATACGTCAGTTTGTCGCGGCGAGCGGTGGGAGCGTACCCGGCTCAATGCTTGGAACGGATTTTTTCTCCCCATTCCTTGGCGGTGGTGATTAAGCGCTCTTCGTCCATACGAACCAGCCGACGATCATCGAGCAGCTGTTTGCCGCCCACCCATACATGGCGTACGCAGTCGCGACTGCTGGAGTAGATTAGCTGAGACACTGGGTCGTAGACGGGCTGCTGCGCAAGGCGGGACAAATCGAATGCGACCATATCTGCAAACTTTCCAATCTCCAGCGATCCGGTGTGATCATCCAGCCCAAGCGCACGAGCACCATTGAGCGTGGCCATGCGCAGTGCACGGTGGGCATCGAGGGCGGTAGCCGAATTCGCGACCGCCTTTGCAAGCAGGGCGGCAGTGCGAGTTTCGCCCAACAAATCGAGGTCATTGTTACTGGCTGCGCCATCGGTACCTATCCCGACATTAACCCCGGCTTCCCATAGGCGTTCGACCGGGCAAAAGCCGCTTGCCAGTTTCAGGTTCGATTCAGGGCAATGAATCACACTGCAGTTGTGTTCAACCAGCAGGGCAATATCTTCATCATTTATCTGAGTCATGTGAACGGCCTGGAAGCGTGGCCCCAGGAGCTGAAGGCGAGCCAGGCGGGCAAGGGGACGCTCGCCATGCTGCTTCAGTGCCTCTTCTACTTCATGTGCGGTTTCGTGGACGTGCATATGAATGCCGATATCCATCTCGGCCACCAATGTACGTATGTTTTCCAGCTTGTCGTCCGATACGGAATAAGGTGCATGCGGCCCGAAAGCGATGCTCAGGCGCGGGTGGTGCTTGAGGTCATCGAACAGTGATACCCCTTTGCGAAGCGCCTCATCGGCGTCGCGTGCTCCCGGGATAGGGAAGTTCATCACTGGGATCGTTATCTGCGCCCGAATTCCGTGCTTATGCACGAGTTGGCTGACCACTTCGGGAAAGAAATACATGTCGGAAAAGCAGGTAATGCCGCTCTGTAACTGCTCCGCGATTGCCAACTCGCTACCTGCCGTCACAAACTCTTCGTTGACCCATTTGCTTTCCGCGGGCCAGATATGCTCGCGTAGCCAAGTCATCAGCGGCAGGTCATCTGCCAGCCCTCGAAACAATGTCATGGCAGCGTGGCCGTGCGCATTTACCAGCCCGGGCGCTAGCAACATTCCAGAAAGGTCGCGTGTCTCCTTGGCGGCGTATTTGGCGGCGTCCTCGCGGGGAGCTATTAGGGCGATGCGTCCGTCGCGGATACCTAGCGCGTGGTCTGTCAGGACAATGCCCGCTGGCTCGACTGGAACGAGCCAAGTAGGAAACAGCATCAAGTCGAGCTGGTCGGCGGGCGTATAAGACATATCGTCCATCTGATGAGTTGAGAGGAGCGCCAGTGTAAAGCCTGTCGAACTTGGTTTGAAGAATGAAGAGAAACCCCGAAGCCGACTCTATATATAAGCACTTCGCAGCGAGGGCCCTTAAGGCTAATAACCTGGAATACCTGTTGACATGCATTTCTGGGTGCCTATAATGCGCACCTTCTCCGGCGCAGGCCCTTGGCGAAACCTCTTGTAAATCAAGAAGTTATCTAAATCTAGGGCTTGCACGGACGGCGAATTCGAGTAGAATGCGCCGGGCTGGCAGGGTGGTGGTTGAGTCCTGTTGGTGGCTTCGGTCAGGTCGATCGAAAGCGGTTTCACGAGGCGGTTGAC